>JQDQ01000026.1 GCA_000747625.2 Smithella sp. SCADC | reverse complement strand
CTCAGGAGTATTATGAAAAAGTTTTAAAGATAAATCCCAATCATGTTCCGGCAGCCAACAATCTTGCTTTCCTTTATGCGGAACACAAAGGCAACATTGATGTCGCTCTGAATCTGGCGCAAAAAGCCAAAGAACAGATGCCGGAAGATGCTAATATTTCAGATACGCTGGGATGGATTTATTATAAGAAAAATGTTCCGGGAACGGCCATTACCTATCTGAAGGAAGCGGCGGATAAAATTCCCGATAACCCTGTAATCAGATATCATCTGGGCATGGCCTACTATAAAAAGGGCAATCGTGATCTGGCTAAAAAAGAACTCAGCGCTGCTCTCAAGATAAATCCCGGTTTCGCCGGTGCCGATGAAGCCAGGGCAACGCTCAATAATCTCAAATAATAGCTATTTAGTTTAAAGAAAAAAAGTGTTGTAAAGTTTTTAATCAATTACATGTACATGTAGGAAATTATTCTTCAGGCGCGGTTCTTGCTCAAGTTTGAATTAGGTATTTATTGAATATAAAAGTATTCTCATGAAGAAAGACAACATTATATGTTTTCGAGCCAGCAAGGAATTGCATGAATCCATGTCCAGAGTTGCAAAAGAAGACCGACGATCTTTATCGTCAGCGATTGAAGTAGCTCTGAGCAATTACCTTAAAGAGAGAGGATCACTTCCAGGTATTGAAAAAGAAAAACGTCAATATCCGAGGAAGGCACTTTCAGTTCCAGCTGTGATTAATCAATCGGAGCTTGGACAAATGGGGCTTGGAGCCGTAGCGGATATTTCTCTTGGCGGTGTAAAAGTTTTAATTCCCAAGGATTTTAAGCAGCAGATCCTGCTTGATTCTCAAAATTCAAGATTTGAGATTATTTTCAATTTGCCTGCCGGGAACAAGCCCATCAGGTTGTCCTGTGAGTTGAGCAGAGTTATGGATGCCGAAGACGGCATTAATGTTGGAGCCTCCTTCGTTGATGCTGATTTTAAGAGTTATAAAACACTTCAAAGCTACCTTATGTAAAACCTTATCCTGCCTTCTTCTATCATTAGCATTTATAATAAAATTAATATGTTGGTCTATTTATTCGTATTTTAGTATCTAACTGCAATATCTTAATATGTCGGATTTCTTTACAAAAATAAATTTAATTGTAATGTATTGTATTATCATAGTTTTCTGCCTAAATATGCATATAAACCACTCAAAAAACAATTAAATATGCCGGAATGTATTACAATTTATTTCATGAATGAAAAAATATCTCGTCTGTTTTTAAGATTAAGCTTTAGGAAATAAATAATAATTATGTAAAAACATAATTTTATATAATTTATGAGATTAATAATACGCAATGGTATACAAATTGCAGCATTGTTATACAAATTAAAGAAAAATCTTTTTCAAGGAGAATAAATATGAAAAAATTAATGAGAATTTTGTTCGTAGCATTAATGTTTGTGTTCCCTCTCTGTGCAAATGCCGGTATTATTGGAGATGTAAGTCTGTATTTGCAAGCTTCAGGTCCAGCTGGATATGCGACTTTCCCAGGTAATGAGACCATAAACGTATATCTTGATTATGATGTATCGCTGAACGGTGGAGCTTTAAATGAAGCCTTTTGTGTGGAAAATGCAGATTCTACTAACAATTCAACAAACCAGTATACATTGCTCTCTATTGACTCAGGGCTTTCAGATTTTGGACTTACTGCTTCAAAATATCAGGCTGCGGCAGCGATCGCACAATATTATTATTCTCATTATGAAGGGACAGTTTCAGAAGAAAATATGAAGGCGGCAGCACAAATCGCCATTTGGGAAGTTATCTTCGATGATACTTTCAATTTAGGCTCAGGCGATTTTCATACCGCCGCATACACAGCCAGCGCAAATAGTATTTGGACTGCTGTACACTCTGACATACCTGCTAGCAGCACCCAATGGGCTCTAGCTGTTAGTCCGACAATTACTACAGGAGGCACTGTTTCAGTAGTTGCACCTCAGAATTATCTTGTGCGTTATACGCAAGTTCCTGAACCGGCGTCATTGCTTCTTTTCGGATTAGGTTTAATTGGTCTTGCTGGAATTCGCAGAAAAATGAAATAAGCAAAAATTAATTCATAACCAATCAAAAGGCAGAGTGTGAACATGCTCTGCCTTTTTTATTATTCTTGAAATTCTAAAAAGTAACGATACCCTAACCCCTGTAAGGCCTCTTCTTGTCAAGCACAAAAATATCCCTTGACGGAAAAAGGTGATTGCAGGAACAATTTTCGCCAGGGCACGGAGTTATTGCACCACCGTATTTAAATATCAAAGAGGGACCGGGATGGATGTCCAATCAAAGCAGCGGAATCAATGGGTATGTCCCTGTGGCGCTATTTGCATTCAGAGATGCAATCGGATGGATCATTTCAAGTGCCGTAGTCAGGGTATCCCTAAAAATCGTTCCGGTTAGGCTTCGGGTTTCACCCACCCCGCCCCGTTATGCACGATTCATAAAGGTATCCATATTGAATGGCTCCTTTCTTTTAAGCATGAAGTAGACGGCTCGTCCGATTTTATGGGCAATGATGGAAAGCGCATTTCCCTTGGTAGATCCTTTGGACTATGGCATCTTTCGTGTTTATATCAACAAACCCGCATAGATTAACGCGTTCTCGCGTACTGTCCGAGAACAACTGGGGTTGGCACCCTTTGGGTGCCCATTGGGCGGCGATCGTCGGATCTAACTGGATGCCCGCCTCATCCGGGAAAAGAAGCGCTTCATCAGGTTGTTTATTCTGGAGTTTTTTTTAAAGTCTCGACAAATTCCTCCTGTTTTGCAGGGTCTGCTTTGCTATACTTTTGACGGCATCTCTGAAGGGAAAAACCAATACTATGTGCCCAATTATTGACTTGACTGTGCTTTATATCGATACCATGTTTCTCTTTGAGGTACGTTCCGATCAAGGGGCCATCCCAACGAGATTGATTATATCCTTGACTTGTCGGCGGTTGCAACAATATTTCCTTCAATTCATCAGACAATTCCGTCGTCAAACCGCTGGGACGTCCATGGCGTTTTTCCTCTTCTATTCCTGGAAAGCCCTTCTCGTTTACTCGATTAACCAGATCATAAATCCCTTGGCGAGACAGATTATATCAATTCCTAGTTGTCATGTAACTTTCTCATAGTGCCTCCACCTCCTTTTATAAGATGGATACACAATACTCTTAATCGCTGTTATGTCAAGTTATTTATTGGATTACATATATACTCCACCCCGCTGTAATCAACATCAATAACAAAAGAAATTAAGAGACAGAGTGGCCATATTATCGATTGACAAGCCGAAGATGAATCAATTGAGCGGTGAGGTCTTCGAAGACATGCGGAAACATCTCGACGCTGTCGAAGCCGACAAGGCTATCCGTTGCGTAATCATCACCGGCGCGGGCGAAAAGGCCTTCAGCGCTGGCGCCGATCTTGCAGCCGGATTTGGCGATTTCAGCTCCGTCGACTTCCTGAAACGCGGCCAGGATATCTGGAACAAGGTCGAGTATTTCCCGAAACCGGTCATCGCGGCGATCAACGGGCACGCCTTGGGCGGTGGGTGCGAACTGGCCATGGCCTGCCATATTCGGTTCATGAAGAAAGGCGCGCGCATAGGCCTGACCGAGACGAATCTCGGAATCATGCCCGGTTACGGCGGAAGCCTGCGGCTGCCGCGGCTCGTCGGCAAATCAAAGGCTCTGGAAATGATATTCCTGGGCAAGCAGTGCGAGGCGGATGAAGCTCTCGCCATCGGCCTTGTGGATCACATAACCGAAGGGAACGTCGTGGACGCCGCTCTCGATCTGGCAAACAAGATCGTCAAGAGAGCGCCGCTTGCCGTCGCGGCGGTTACCAAGCTCTGCAACATCAGCCCGCTTATCTCGACCGAAATGCACCTGAAGATCGAGCGGGAAGAACTCGGAAGGCTCTTCAACTCCAAGGATGCGCAGGAAGGCATAGGCGCATTCTTCGAGAAGAGAGAGGCAAACTTCAAGGGAGAATAAAAACAGCTACTGATTTATACGAATAAAAAGCTTCCGTTTCCGGTACCCTAGGGAACGGAAGCTTTTTAATGAGATCCAAGCTTCAGAAACAAATAACCTAAAGGTCACTATTGGTACACTGAAGCTTTCTGGTGGAATTATCCCACGTGCGCAGCCAAGTGGGAATATACGGGTTGTGTTTCCCCAACACAATCCAATACAGGACGTCAAGTCGTTGAATTGTAGGTAAACTCGGCAATGCTCAGATTTGAGAATATGGTTCAAACGATTGATTATGTTTATCCTTTTGATTTTTATTGCTATGAATTGATTGTCAAATTATTTTTGTTGTTTTTCTTAACAAAAAAAATAACCTGCCAAATACAATAACCACTTTAAACGAATAAAAATCAAAAACAAATTAACAACCTGTTTAAGTTTTTAACTGTCATGTATGTTAAAATTAAACATTAATTACAAAAGACTGCATATATTGACTTTTTAATTATGAACATTTATATTATTAGTAAACAAATGATTTGTATAGCAATTAACTAAGGAGGTGGTAGGAATCAATCAGGTATAAATAATGAAACATAAAAGATGGTTGGAGTGAGTTAACTAGTCAACAATGGTGATAATACATGAAAGGAGGCGATTGTCATGTTTGCACCAAAAAGAATTCTCGTACCGACGGACTTTTCTGATTATTCCGATGAAGCGTTGAAGCAGGCATTAGAACTGGCAAAGCAATATAATGCCAAGGTTTACCTACTGCACGTTGCAGAACCTATTAGACAATGTGCTGGAGATTATTGTTTAGATGAATCGAAAGTCAAAGCGGCAGAGGATACCGAAATCCTTCAAGCGAAGGAAAAGATGCAAAAAGAGCTGAAGAAATTTCCCGAATTCCAGGAAATAGAAGTTATTACCGATATCAGGGAAGGAGAACCTGTTCAGGAGATACTCAAAGAGCAAAATGAAAAAGGTGTTGATTTAATTGTTATGCCTTCTCATGGCAAGGCAGGATTTATGAAGAGGCTTATGGGCCTAATTTCTGAGAAAGTGATGGAGGAAGCTAAGAGTTCCGTTCTTCTTGTCCGACACTAGTTGGCGTAGACCTTAAAAAAAGACCAAAGAGAAGGCAGCGTTTATCCGGCGCTGCCTTCTCCGATAAGCAAACAATCCATATATATTTGTCGTAATGGAAATATCGGGGCAGAACAAAACCTCAAAGAATATCATTGTCTGTGGGACACCAGTCAATCCGGAATCATGATATTTTGAACTGGTAGAAAGCATGTGGTTTAGAATAACACAACTCGTAAAAGGATGGCTTGGCAGGACAAGTTCCCTTCCGGCAATGGACATTACCCTTTTGCGGACGTTTTTAATATTGCTGACTCAATGTCATTGACTTAACGAATCGATTTATAACAGGGGAAGAAGCCCCTTTTCTGGACACTGTGTTTCCTTGGATATTTTCTGCCCGGTCTGATGGGTTCGATGGTCGCGATGAACAGGCAGTGCAATTTGCT
>JQDQ01000025.1 GCA_000747625.2 Smithella sp. SCADC | reverse complement strand
CTTCGATCACACGACCGATAAGACAGGCAAAAGGCGAAATATTTACTATTCCGGAATACCCGTCCATCATTGCCGTTGCGGCAACACCGCTGGATATGCTTATTTCGGAATATAGTTCCTGACTAACAAAATACTTTTCGGTATTTTTCATAATCTCTTCCATGTTATGTGGAGAATCTGGAATCAAACGTGTTATAGCCAGTGTATCGCGGATATTTTTTCCTACATTATGTTTGTAAGCCTGTTCGATATTCCATTTGATCAGATCCATAAACTCTTGAGCAAAAACTCGACGATACCAGGGAAGCAAATCCAGGCTTTTTTTAAGTTTATGACGCCGCACAAAATCGCAGTAGTAAACCCATTCAGCAACGCTGGATACTTTGCCGATAATTCCGCGTCTGCTCAGATGCTGAATTAATTCCCCAACGGCAAAATCATCGCGACGCACGTATATCTCTCCGACTATGAGCACCTTGGGACATTTCTCCATTTTTTTCTTTAAAGGGATATTGGCAACGTCGTGGGATATTTCCTTTAAAACGGGAAGAATCTTAGTAATATCTTTTTCAGCGACGCTGATCATTTTACGCCATTGTTTATCATAAAGAATGATTGCGTTTTCCGGATCAGCCGCGCAGGTTATTAAGGATGTTTCCAAATCTTTCATATAATCGCCGATAACAACTGCCCACCATGCATATTTGGAAAATTCTGCGCCCAATTCATTATAGGAGTTGTCTGAGTCCAAAGAAAAGATAACGACATTTTCCAGCCGCAAATCTTTAAAAATATTTTCAAAGAAAACGGAATACTGACCTGTCCGGCATGGTCCTGATGTAGTAGGAACAAACAAAAGATAGATTTCGTCTTTGCGATATTTGTCAGAGAAAAAATATTTGAGGGCGCTGCCCAGGACCAGATGCGAAGGCACACATTCCTTGCCGGAAGCATGATTACGTGCCAATTGCAGGGTATTTATATCAGGAATGGACATTGCTTCTGTGTTAATTCCGGATGATCTGGCAATTGCCGCCATAAGTTCAGCGGACAGCCTGCCCATACTGGAGAGCAGGACTTTGACGCGCTGATTATTTTTAATGGGAATTTTTTCTCCTGTAGACGTGTTCCTGATATAAATTTCTTCACCTTGCTTATTAACGAAGCGAAGATTGTTGTCATATCTTTCTTCATGAATATCTTTAAACTTTGATCTGTATCCTTCGATAATATCCAGAAAAGCTTCAATGCGCGTATCCACGCCGGCATCGGCTGTGTGTGAGTCCAATTCAAGAATCAAGAAAGGTTTGGTGCCCATTATCCATTTCAGGTAATGCAGCAGGAAAGAATCGGGAGCACACGAAAAATTGGAAATATAAGTTATATAAATATTGTCTTCATTTTTTAAAAGTACACTGGCTTTCATATCCTGCTGACCGTAATACCAGTACATGTGAGGATAGATTTCTGCATCAGCAAAAGGGAGAATATCAAAAGGAATAACTGAATAGCCGTTTGTAGTATATTTTTTGGGGATATCCATATTGGCATCCGTCGTAAAAGCATTATAAGGACGGCCGAAGATAGCAATAACCGGTTTTTTTGCGTTCCTGGCTTCAGCAAGCGCTTTTTTACCGAGATCAGCTGCTTTGGTAAAATATTCTATTTGTTTGCTGTAAGCGATAGTGAAAGCCTTTTTGGATTCATGTTCGTCAAAGCCAAGTATACGTCCCGTTTCAATAAAGGATTCACTCGCTTTTTCCACACCGTCCATAAAGCTGATTACCGGAGCCAAGTATTTATCTTCCGGAATTTCCGGAAAAGCCTTTTTGATATAATAAGGTAAACTTTGAGTGATAGGACAAAAGTTTGCCGGATAATTTTTTTCATAACTTTCCATGTCCTTGAAGTGGGGCAGAAAGATATAATCCAAATTGCGTTCGAATATATCCTGAACGGCTCCGTGAGCGATTTCCGCGGGAAAACAATAGGCGCTTTCCACCCTTGCGGTTCCCTCAGCCGAGATATTCTTTGAAACAAAAATTTCAATTCCCAGCAAATGAAAGAACCAGGAGTATAGTGGCCAGAGGGTATAAATGGAAAAACAGCGGGGAATGCCGACAATGTATTCTTTTTTCTTTATAAAATTGTTGGGATCGGGGGCACATTCCTTAAAAAGAAGATTGTTGCGTTGTTCTATATAATCAGATACTTCAGTTTCATTAACGACTTTTTTCTTTCTGATATTGGCATATTTGTTACATCTGCCGCCGAACATATACTTATTATTATTAACTCTGAGTATGCGAATCGAGCAGAAGTTATCGCAAGATTTGCACTGAAACTCTTTTTCATAAATAATATCGGTGGCAAGTATTTGATCGAGATTATAAGAAGTCCTGGTCAGAAAGCCTTCCTTTAATTTTTGCTTCGCCAGTAGGGCAACTCCGAAGCAGCCCATGAGTTCAGGATCAGGAGGAACAATGATATTTTTATCGAGTAGCATAGCAAAAGCCAAAGGCACCGCTTTATTTTTAGCCACACCTCCCTGCAGGACGATATTCTTGCCGATGGTTCTGTTGCCGACGACTCTGTTGAGATAGTTGGAAACAATAGAAATGACTATTCCGGCTGTAATGTCTTCACGGGAGGCGCCTTGTTGGATGGCTTTGCGAACGTCAGAATTGATAAACGCCGAACAATGTTCGCCGAACTTAAGTGGTTCCTGTGCCAGAAGGGCTATATCGCCAATTTCCCAGGCATTAGTGATATTCAAATCACCCTGCGCCGATTCTTCTAAAAACGAGCCGGTTCCGGCGGAGCAGGCTTCGTTCATGGCATAGTCTATCGGGACTTTATTTTTTAGAAAAACATACTTGGCGTCTTGTCCGCCGATTTCAAATATAGTATCAATGTCGTCGTTGTAAAAAGTAGTTCCAACGGTATGAGCGATAATCTCATTATATACAGCCGGGGTTTCCAAAAATACGCCGAGAAGCTCTCGCGAAGATCCGGTTGTTGCGGCAATCGTTATATTGATTTGGCCATCATTACCGACATCTTTATTGATTTGTTGTTTCATTTCGGCCAGACAATTCTTTAGCGACTTAACCGGATCACCATATGTACGGCCATAGAAAGATGCTGTAATCTCATTTGTTTCTATATCAATTAAGCAGGCCTTGGTTGTAGTTGATCCTCCATCAACGCCCAGAATATATTCTTTTCCATCTATAACTTTGGCTTTGGGGGAGGGAAGGTAGGTTACTTTGCCTTCTGCCGTCCTTAAGCTTTTAAATCGATTAAATTGAATTTTGTTGGGTAAAAAAAGATTACTCAGCGAATGTAATGTGCCTCCTGAATTTCTGGCCATAAGCGCTGCCCCGTAAGCCTCAAAATATGATGCCTGATCAGGAATTATGAATTTAATTTCCGGCATACGCTCACGGATAAAGTGAACTATATACTGATTTTGTGTAACACCGCCGACAAGAAGTACCTTGCCTCTCGTTATTTTTGCCCGTTTGATAAAGTCAATTACTTTAGTGGCCATTACATCGGACAAGGACAGGACAATATCACCCTTATCAGCTTCGCCTTTATTCAGGCGATGGGTGCAGTCGCTTTTCATAAAAACGGAACAGCGTGAAGAAAGCTTCAACACTTGTCTCTGTTCCGGGATGGAATTAATATCATTAAGGCTCATATTCATTCGGGCAAGCTGCTGTTTAAAAAATTCGCCGGTGCCCGAAGCGCATTTGTTTCCGGAGAAGCTCTTTATTATCTTGTTATTTTTGTCGATGGTATAAACAACGAAATCTTCGCCGCCAAGGGAAACGATCGCATCAACTTTATAATTAAGGTGTTGGAGAGCCTCTTCAATACAAAGAGGTTCAATTACGCTGTTAACGTTTAAAAGGTGTCTGCCTTCAGTGCCGGTAGCGAGAACGGCGATATCCTCTGGTATATTATGAGACGATAAAATATTTTCGAGAGTATGAAGAAAGTCGCCTTCGTGAGGTTCTACTTCACTCCATGAAATATTATGCTCTTCCAGCATGCTTACTTTAACACTGGAGGATCCTATGTTTATTCCCAAGCTATACATATAAAATTCCGAATGCTGTTAAGATAAATAATAATTTTTACCATTTATAAATATTACTATTAAAGTCTATCGTCAAGAGTAAGATGATGCTCAAAAAATATAATTCGATGAATTTAAACTTAAAATATTGTGTTAAAGTTTTATTAAAGGAAAATGCTCAATCGATAAAAGAATAACCGCAGCAAGAAATCTTAATTAACATTTCCTGCTGCGGTCTAGATGGTAGATATAATTATTGTAATATCAATGACCTTCTTCCATGGCGCCTGCGATATACATCATAGCCAAGAGCATAAAAACAAGCGTCTGGACTAAAGATGTAAAAATCATCAACGCAAAAACAGGTAGTGGAACGAAATAGGGAACAAGGAAAAGAACAACAAGAAGAACGATATCTTCACCTTTGATATTACCGAATAGCCGGAAAGTCAAAGAAAGCGGACGTGATATATGGCTGATAATTTCAATCGGCAGCATGAGAGGTGTAAGCCACCAGACAGGCCCCATAAATTGTTTGAAGTATTTCAATCCATGCTCTTTAACTCCAACAACATGAGTAGAAAAAAATACAACCAGAGCCATAGCAAGGTTTGTATTAATGTTTGCCGTGGGTGATTCAAAACCGGGGACTATGCCTATCAGATTGGAAGTAAGAATAAATAATCCCAGAGTTGCTATCAAAGGGAAAAACTTTCTACCGTTGTGTCCCATGATTTCATCGAGCAGAGAGTCAAACCCTCCGATAATCACTTCCGTTACATTTTGGGCACTGCCGGGATAAACTGCCAGACGTCTTGTGGCCAGTAAAGAAAGCGTAGCCAAAAGGATTCCGACAAACAATGCATACATGACTTGTTCAGGAACATAATGATTTTCTAGGAAAAGTAGCGGATGCATATTCTACTTGATAACCTCCTCAATTAATTTTTTTTTTGCCATAGTGGTGATCAGCGTGATGATAATGTTGATTACGACCACGGAAAGTCCAATAAGTAATCCAATGACATTTACTGTGCCATAGGCAATGAGAAAATATAACACAATGGCTGTTAGCGCCAATCGGATGTAATATTTAACAATTATACGAGCTTTTATACTTTTAGAATTATTTGTAAAAAGGTCGCGCAAACCGCGTTCCATCCAATAAAAATTGACAATGCTGATGAATCCTCCGAGAAGTATTCCCAAGGAAAATTTAATAGAAGTTAATATTAATGCGGAAACAAAAAGAACAGCCAAGACAATCCAGTTGACCATTTCAATTTTATTTTGGAGCGGGTCTTTGACGATGAGGTTCACTTTTTAAACTCTTTATTATCGGTTCTTCGTCCGTAAAATTTTTTTTAATCAAAACGTATATGTTTCGAAAACCAGCCGCAATTCCTATCAACATAAAAACAACTGTAAAAACATGACCAGAGTCGAATTTACGATCTAAATAATTTCCCAGCAAAAGACTACCAAAGATAGCCAAGACCATGGCTATACCGATGCTACTGGCTAAAGCCATTTGCATGGCATACTTTTGGAGGTCTTTATCCATTTTACGAAGCACTTCTTAACATGAATTAGACTGCAAGTCAATAAAAATATGACCGGCGTTCATTATTTCAATAAATGACGGTTTTCCCTATACCATTCAATCGTTTTTATAAGTCCGGTATCAAGGTTGGTTTTCGCCTTAAATCCAAATTCTTTCAATGCCTTGGAAGTATCCAATAAGCGTTTGGGCTGACCATCCGGTTTTGATTTATCCCAAACAATATTTCCTGTAAAACCGGTTAATTTGACGATAAGTTTTGTCAAATCCTTAATAGATATTTCGGAACCGGTACCGATATTGACAGGTTCACTTTTATTATACGATAAAGTAGCCAGATAAATGGCTTGAGCCGCATCTTCCACATAAAAAAATTCACGGGTGGCCAAACCTGTTCCCCAGACTTCTATTTTATCATCATGGGCATCGATAGCATCAAAACATTTTTTAATTAAAGCGGGGATAACATGGGATGAACTGGAATCGAAATTATCTCCCGGGCCATAAAGGTTCACCGGAAGTAAAAAGATAGAATTGAAACCATATTGTTGGCGGTAAGCTTGCGATTGTACCAGCATCATTTTCTTGGCCAATCCATAAGGAGCATTGGTTTCTTCCGGGTAACCATTCCAGATATCTTCTTCTTTAAATGGCACGGGTGTATATTTAGGATAGGCGCAAATTGTTCCCAAAGCGACAAATTTTTCAATATTATAGAGATAGGCTTCATGAAGTAATTGCGCGCCCATGATTAAATTATCGTAAAAAAGTTCGGCGGGTTTTTCCTGATTAAAACCTATACCGCCAACCTTGGCGGCAAGGTGAATAACTATTTGGGGTTTAGTTTCTTCATACATCCGTTGAATATCGGTGATATTGGTCAGATTGTATTCGGGAAGATCAGCAATTTTAATATTAATACAGCCGTAATCGTTTAATTTCTTTAATAAATGGCGTCCCAGAAATCCTTTACCGCCGGTAACGGTTATACGTTTATTTTTTAACAAGATTAATTCCTCTTTGTTTAAATTAAGCAGGATGCTGGTTATTGGTGCAGGAAAAACCTGCGTCCATAAGAGTTTTTTCTTTTTTTGCCAGTTCCATGTCGTTAGCGACCATCATATCAATGAGACCATCAAAGGTAACCTTCGGCCTCCAGTTCAGCGCCTTTTTCGCTTTGGATGCGTCTCCCAGCAAAACATCAACTTCTGTAGGGCGAAAATAGCGTGGATCAATGAAAACATATTTTTCATAATCCAAGTCAAGCTTACTAAAAACTTTTTGGGTAAATTCGCGTACCGAATGAGTTTCAGCGGTGGCAATTACAAAATCATCCGGTTTATCCTGTTGCAGCATAAGCCACATGGCTTCTACAAAATCTCCCGCAAAACCCCAGTCTCTCTTTGCGTCCAGATTACCGAGGTAAAGCTTCTCTTTTAATCCTAATTTAATTTGCGTCGCTGCACGCGTTATCTTTCGCGTTACAAATGTTTCTCCCCGTCGTGGTGATTCGTGATTGAAAAGAATACCATTCGTAGCGAAAAGTCCGTATGCATCGCGATAATTTTGTACAATATAATAAGCATAAACTTTAGCGGCGGCATAAGGACTGCGTGGTTGAAAGATAGTCTTTTCATTTTGCGGCGGTGGTGCCGCCCCAAACATTTCACTTGATGATGCCTGATAAAATTTAGTTTTTATGCCGGTTTTACGTATTGCTTC
>JQDQ01000024.1 GCA_000747625.2 Smithella sp. SCADC | reverse complement strand
TGACTTGCCCGGAAACTCAGCCTTGTATGCTGTTTCTGTTCGTTGGCTCATAGTTTTGCACTCCGGCTTCCTTCGGACGATCTCTCACGATTTCGCCCTTGCCTTCGGCTAATACTTTTGTTAATGTCCAACTACTTTTAACATTAACAGGATTCACGTATAGGGGACTTACACCCCATAAGTTCACGCCCATGCCGGGCGTACACAAAAGCAATACAGCCGATCGCTACGCTCCGGCTGATTTTTTCGTGGCTGCAAAGGCATAAAGAATTTATATATTTATCGGACACAGGAATTATAAATTGAGGTTAGAATCATAATGGATGATCGTTCTGTAGTGGAAATATTTTGGGCGCTTGCAGTACTTTCTTTTCCTGTTTGCATATTGATATTCACGATTATTTTTAAAAAAGAAATTGGTAGGTTGTTGGAAAGAATAGGTTGCAGAAATTTAATTGAAGAAAAATATCGCACTACGTCAAAAAACGACGAATTTATCACCGATAAAATCGGTAGGATAGATGCCAAAATTAGCAGCATAGATGATGATTCGAGAAGTCAAAAAAAAGAGAATTATCAAAAGATTGATAATGATTTCATTTTTGTAAAAGTATGCCAAAATCAAAATTCTGGTGATCATTTCATAATGATAGGTGAAAATACAGATGATAAGGCAACTATGATAAATCCAAATGGCGAAATAAAGACCCTCGAATTGAAATTATTTAACAACTTTGCACAAGTGACTATAAATGAATTGATTGATAAAAATCTAGTTAATAATAAGCAAATAACATGCTATTTCAATTATATAGAAAATGATGCAAATAATTTTTTCGACGAATATGATTCAGAAATAGAGGGGAATAGACCTAGCTTAACTCCTAGAGGGGAAGAGCCAGAGTATATAAAAAATTATCGAAATATAATGAGGAACCCAGATACATGGCCATCAAGGATGCTTAAAATCATAAAGAATGAAAAAGTAATAACCAGACGAGAATTACAAAAAATTATTGTGACAAAATATAATTACGCAACGAGCGATACAAATGGAAGTTTCCACGCATCATTAAGATTATTGTTGGTTGATGATTTGATTATTGTTGAAGGTATCGGCGATAACAAAATAATAAAAATTAAAAATTATTGAATCTAGACAGCACAACCAATCAATCAACCCGACGCCGTGCATCGCAGCCGCTTTTTCTGCTTGTTTGATGGCTGGCGCGGGTTATTTCGTCGTTGCGCTTGCATTTTTCTCAAAAAAGAGTAATATTTATTCCGAAAATCGGAAAAGACCAACCAAGTATATTAATTGTTCCCGAAGCGCTGCGCGCTTCGGGAACGCCCGGCTGAGCCGAGCGCGATTATTCCCTCGCGCGCTGACTCGCGCTCGGGAACAATCGGCTGGAGCGGAAGCCTGTAACAGGCTCGGCTGAGCCGGGCGTTATGCACCAAATAAAACCAAGGCAATTAAATGCGAAGTCACGTTGAAAGATTTTTGGTCTTGTTCAATCGACTGAAAGTCGAATTAAATTATTCCTTGCAAAATCTTAAATGGTTACCTGCGACAAAGCCTGAACTGGCTGAGCTATGCTATCAACTCGACGACACCTACAGGCAATTGAGCCGCTTCCTTGCAAACCAACCAATAAAATTTTCAAGCGTTCCTTCCGTTTTTCAAAAATACTGGGATGAATATCGGACTCATTATCAAAATAAGGTCAACGAAATAGCACAACCGAAAATGGAGCAATATGAAAAGGACGTGCATGAACTGTTTCAACAACTACGGGAGAAGGCTAAAGAGAAAGGACAATCGGAGGAAGATTTTTTTCAAGAAATGACTGTTGGTTTTGAGACAGGTATGACTTTCAATCCGGTCGAAGACGATGCTGCATCATTATTAGATGATCTCTTTTATTTAATACACACCATAGCAGACGAGCCAGATTTTTTGCCTGATGTAGTTACAGATAAGCATATTGGTGCATTGAACTATTTTAAAAAAGTTATCGGGATTGATTTCTATAATATTAATAGGCGGTGGGATAAGGCCCCAAATTTATTTATGTCTGAGAAGATAAAAAAGAAAACAGATAAACTGGTAGAAATGTACAATGAAGCGGTCAGAAGCTATATTTTTGGATTAAATGTCTCCGCAACGGCTATGTGCAGAGCGTTACTTGAGCATATTCTAATTAATTATTATGAAATACCCAAAGACGATTTAGTAAAAGTTGTTTCTCTGGCTGAAAATAGATTTAAAAAACTGAAGTCATTCAATTTACATAAATTAAGAAAGAACGGTAATAACGTATTGCATGAATATGAAGCAAAGTCAAAAATCGAAGATGCCGCAGTTGTCAATTATCTATTGACCATACAGGCATTGGTCAATGCTATTCCTGATAAGTGAATAATACAGAATGGATAACAACCGCATTAACTCCGGCTGGCAATTCCGCTACGCTCCATTGCCAGCCGGTTATGCGGAGCGTTAGCGTTTGAATGCAACTTGGTATTAATAAACGGAATGGAAACAAAAATAATGCTCACCGAAAATAATCTTGAAAAATATGCTTTTTGCTGGTTCAATCATCCTTTGATTGAACTATGTATTTGAGACATCACAAATTAGTTTTAAATTTTACGGTTCCCTGCAAGGTTGAACCAGCGAAAAAGGAGCGAGATTGTTTTCGCAGAAAACTCTTAAACCATTCAATTGAGGTGATATGCGATGAAACAGCTTGTAATTTATTTATCTATTTTTTCAGTGCTACTTTTTACATGCTCCTGCACCTACCATTCTTCGTTGCCGCCGAATACAGCATTCAAAGACCCATGCATGAACCAGAAAACACCCATGAAAATTGGGATTGTTGTTTCGCAGAGTCTTAAAAACTGCGTCGTTAAGAGTAGCCTAGTGCATACTTGCAAAAGTTACCGATATGTCATTTCGACCGAAGGGAGAAATCTTATTCAATGATTATAAAGATTTCTCAGTCACTTCGTTCCTTCGAAATGACAACGGTTAATATTGAAATCAAGCACTAGGTTATGCGGGTGACTTTAATGCTGAAGTCAGAGTCGATGAAGCCTTACGAAAATCGGTCTATGATTTATTTGCGTGTTATTTTACACAAGTGACATTAGTAAGTGATGCCAGTAAACTTGAAGAACTAGATGCTTTAGTATACTGTAATTATTCTGTAAAAGGATTGACCACCTTACTGGAGATAATACTTAAGGAGTGCAAAAGTGATTTTGTAATCGCAGATTATAGGCAAGAAGGAGGTATAATGTATAAGCCCCCGGCATCGGCGACTGCCTTAGGTGCTGGAACCCTGGGTCTCGGTACGCCTCTCACCACACAAATAGCTGGAAATGCATATAAAGACGCTCTTCTTGAAAGCATAGCGGGGTCAATTTCTCAAATAAATGCCAAGATGCGTGTCGATAGAAGAGTTAAGGGGATAAAGAGATTTGACACGGCTACTCTAAAATATGGAATGACTGCATCAGAACTTAGAAATTATTATGGGTCAATTAAGGAGACAATATTGAATGACCCCTTCACCTCTAATATAAAATACAATATAATTTTATTTGAATCGTTGCCACCTTTAAACTCTAAGGAAGTTAATAATGATGGAGTCTACACAGCTTGGGCAATGTTCTATAACAATAAAGCAATTGCTTTTGGAATAGGTGAAGAAAAAGAAGCGGAACACTCTATTTACTCAGCACTAGTGAACCAACAATATGCTTCGGGCAAGCTTAAGCAATCTCAAGCAGAACGCATGATTTATGATAATTTCAGACAACTTTGTGGTGAACCAGAGCCTATCACCAAAGAAATAGCAATGTTTCGGATAATGCTGGCCGAGAAAATGGAAACAGGGAAAATATTACAATCAGAAGCCGATTATCTTATGGCAAAAAAAGAATCAGAGGTTGCTGAACGCCTAAAAGAAATACAGACAAAGGAAGAGCAGCGGCTCAACGAAGACGCCTCACGACGTGCTCTAATCGAACTTCAACAAAGGCAACTTGCAAATCAGCAGCAGGCAAATGAAATAGCTCAAAGACAAGCTACTTCACAAGCTTTACTGGGGGTTGCCAATTTCATCAACCAACAAACATATCAACAACAGTTAATTCAATCATTAAATAAACCTTTTTCTATGAATTGCTGGAGCAATGGTCATTACACAAACTGTCAACAACAATAGATAAAATGAGATCGTTCGTCAATGGTGGACACCAAAATCTGGGGGACAAATCTGGGAAATCTGGAAATCAGGGTAGAGTAGAGAACTGGCAATGACCTCTTTAGGCTGACTTATCTGTTTCCGTCCCTTTCGTCTGACGGTGCCTAAATAGCCGCACCTTATTGGCGTAGCCAATCCTCCCTCATCAAACCGT
>JQDQ01000023.1 GCA_000747625.2 Smithella sp. SCADC | reverse complement strand
CGTATCTGGGCGCTGAGGGATACTTGATCAATGCTGAGCTTCGCGAAGGGAGTCAGCATTCCCAGAAGGACACGCCGGCGTTTTTGAGGTGACCGGGCGGACGATGAAGGACGGCCAATGCCTGCTGGTTCCGGAAGTGGAAGTGAATACGCACTGGACTTCTCTTGCGGATGATCTCTGTCACGTAGGAGGAAAAGCAAGAGGCTATTTTCGACACGATTCATGGACAATCTCGTAGAATGTAGGAGCAGTGTTTCTAAAAATAGCCAATTATTCGTGTTTTTTGTAAGTTGATCCATGTTGGCCGTCATGGGCCTCCCGATGGTGCGTGATGCCTGCCGTCTTCAAATGAAAGCGGCCAGGTCATGTGTCCGTTTTTAATCATTTTACGTGGCAAGCACATTTAATGCCACTGATTCAGGTAAATGTTTATTATTGGAGCACTTCAAAAAACTGAATACATGCAATATTGCTTGACTTAAAATGGTTCTAAAGATAGTGATATCCCAAGGTTTTGTGAAGAAATAATTATTATGAAACTTGAAAGAATCAGAACATTAATTTTCCCATTTATTATTTGTACCGCAGTATTATCTCTGATTTCTTGCGGGCCAAAGGCGAGAATTGCGGTAAGCCAACTGGATACACCGGGACATCATACTTTTACAGGGCTGAAACTGCTTGATTTAGAAAAATATCCGGATGCCCGGCGGGAATTCAGTATGGCGATTGAACTCAATAAAAATTATTCAAAGGCTTATACCGGTCTGGCGTTGGTTAATATTTTTACGGGTAAATTTGATACTGCAGCGGAAAACCTGACGCTGGGTTTAAAAAATGCCAAAACCGATGATGAAAAGCTTTTTGTCAATGTAGCCAGAATTCGCTATTATACCTCTAATAAATCAGAACAAAAATGGCTGGAATCGGCGAAGAATCAATTTGATGAAGCCGTTGTGATCGATTCCAAACACACGCCTGCTTATTATTTTATGGGTTTGGCTTATAAAGAAGGATTGCAATTTAATCAAGCGGTTGAAATGTTTAGTAAAGTTGTGCAATTAAAAACCGATCATGTGGCTGACGCCGATGCGCAATTAAAATTTTTGCAAAAAATTCAGTTAGCCCGACCCGCGACAGAAGCTGGGAAAAGAATAGCTCTTGTGGAACGAATTACCAGAGCGGACACGGCAGCTTTATTTATGGAAGAATTAAAAATAAAAGAGCTTTTCAAGAAACCGGAGGTTAAAGTAACGGAAACGCCGTCAAAAGAGGCTGTAAAAGATACCGATAAAGTAGCAGACACTACTTTAAAAGAAGTAAGAAATGTTTTGGCAGAAGTGCTGGCGCCTGCGCCTGTTAAACCACCGGCAAATGATATCGCGGACCATCCGTTTAGAAAGGATATTGAAGGAGTTCTGGAAACCGGAGTGCGTGGTTTGGAAAATGATCCGAAAAGTAACTTCAATCCCAATGAAGTCATTTCCCGTGGTGAATTCGCCATTATGCTGGAAGATATATTAATGAAACTGACAGGCGAGAAAGATTTGGCCGCCAGGTACGTTAGTTCTAAATCTCTGTTTCCGGACGTACCCGCGGATATGCCTTATTTCAATGCCATTATATCTGTGGCCTCACGGGAGATTATGGAAGCAAAGAATGTAAAAACCGGTGAATTTGCTCCTTTAAAACCATTATCAGGAGTGGAAGCACTTTTGATAATTAGAAAGCTTAAGGAAAAGATGATCCTTAATTAATTAAGTATTTGAAATATAAACTTTAATTATAACAGGGCGCAAAGCCCTTTTTTAGTGAGTCTCCAATTCCGAAAACCAAGCGGAATTGGCTAGTGCATACTTGCAAAAGTTACCGATATGTCATTTCGACCGAAGGGAGAAATCTTATTCAATGATTATAAAGATTTCTCAGTCACTTCGTTCCTTCGAAATGACACGGTTAATATTGAAATCAAGCACTAGCTGAATTCTTCCACTTGCGAAGCAAGATGAGATAATATAGAAGCGAAGAGCGGTAAGTCCGTGATTGTTAGATTGAAGGAGAGAAAATATTAAATGGCAATAAAAGAGTTAAGTAAAGCTTTTGAACCGGCTGATGCCGAAAAAAGATTATACGATTACTGGTTAAAAAATAATTATTTTCACGCTCAGGATGAAAGTAAAGCACCAGCTTTTTCTATCGTTATCCCGCCTCCCAATGTGACCGGGATGCTGCACATGGGGCATGCTTTAAATAATACGCTGCAGGATATTATTGTCCGCTTCAAAAGAATGCAGGGCTATAACACGCTCTGGATGCCGGGCATGGATCATGCGGGCATTGCCACGCAGAATGTGGTTGAACAGCAATTGGATAAAGAAGGATTATCGCGCCATGACCTGGGGCGCGAAAAATTTATCGCCCGTGTTTGGGAATGGAAAGAAAAATACGGCGGAGTGATTATTAATCAGCTGAAACGTCTGGGCTGTTCCTGCGACTGGCAGAGAGAGCGATTCACTATGGACGATGGCCTGTCTAAAGCTGTGAGAGAAGTATTTGTCCGGCTCTATAATGAGGACATGATTTATCAGGGTGACTACATTGTCAACTGGTGTCCCCGTTGTCACACCGCCATTTCGGATCTGGAAGTCGAATTTAAACAGGACGCAAGCTTTCTCTGGAATATACGTTATCCCTTTGCCGATGGTAGTGGAGATATTGTCGTGGCCACGACCAGACCGGAAACGATGCTGGGTGATACCGCAGTGGCCGTCAATCCCCTGGATTTTCGTTACAGAGATAAAGTCGGTAAATTTGTGATTTTACCATTGATGAACAAAAAAATACCTGTCATTGCCGATGACTATGTGACGATGGATTTCGGCTCAGGAGCGGTTAAGATTACACCGGGTTCCGACCCCAACGACTTTGCCATGGCCCAGCGTCATCAGCTGGATATAATCTCCGTAATGGATGGTCACGGCATCATCAATGAACACGGCGGCAAA
>JQDQ01000022.1 GCA_000747625.2 Smithella sp. SCADC | reverse complement strand
TGACTGCCCGCGCCAAGGGATTGAGCGAAAGAGATGTAATTTACAAACACGCGCTGCGCAACGCGCTTCTGCCGGCTATTACAATTTTGGGGCTCTCCATTCCCGGTCTTATCGGCGGAAGTGTTATTTTTGAAACAATTTTTGCTATTCCGGGCATGGGACAGCTTTTTTATATGTCGGTTATGGCCAGAGATTACCCGACCATTATGGGTATTTTGCTCATTGGCGCAATATTAACACTTTTAGGCAATTTGATTGCTGATGTGTCGTATGCTGCTGCGGATCCTCGCATCCGCGTTTCTTGAAGGTTTTGGAAAAATGAATTTATGGGAAGCGTTGCGCAAAAATAAATTGATGCTTGCCGGCAGCGGGCTTGTTTTATTGCTGTTATTTGTTTCGCTTTTGGCGCCGTGGCTGGCTCCTTATGATCCCGGTCAAATTGATTTGACCAATGTGTTAGCGTCACCATCCTTTAAACATTTATTCGGAACGGATCAGTTGGGGCGTGATGTATTGTCCCGTATGATCTGGGGCGCGAGAATATCATTGAAAGTCGGATTCGTGGCTACCGGTGTGGCCATCATTATCGGAACGATTCTGGGGGCTGTAGCCGGATATTATGGCGGTTGGGTGGATTCAGTGATAATGCGGTTTGTAGATATCATGCTTTGCTTTCCCACTTTTTTCCTGATTCTGGCGGTAATCGCTTTTCTGGAACCTTCTATCTGGAATATCATGATCATTATCGGTTTGACAGGTTGGATGGGCGTAACAAGGCTGGTAAGGGCTGATTTCATTTCATTGCGGGAAAGGGACTTTGTTAAGGCGGCAAGAGCCATAGGAGCCGGCGACTTGCGGATTATTTTCCTGCATATCCTTCCTAACGCCATGGCTTCGATTCTGGTTGCGGCGACATTGGGTATTGCCGGGGCGATACTTACCGAGTCGGCCTTGAGTTTTTTAGGCATTGGTGTGCAACCTCCTACGCCCAGTTGGGGCAATATTTTGACTGCGGGTAAAGACAATATCGATATTGCCTGGTGGCTTTCTTTTTATCCGGGCCTGGCTATATTGATTACTGTTGTAGGTTACAATCTCCTGGGAGAGGGAATAAGAGATTTGCTCGATCCGCGCCTGAAAAAATGACGTCTTCCTTCTGGTTTTTGTTCAGGCTTGATTAAATTGCAAAAGTGTATTAGTAGTCGGCTCGTTCAATTCACGCAAGGAGAAGAGATTAACATGCCC
Organism: Smithella sp. SCADC; assembly: GCA_000747625.2. GTDB lineage: Bacteria > Desulfobacterota > Syntrophia > Syntrophales > Smithellaceae > Smithella. The sequence continues at coordinate 2,849 of JQDQ01000022.1, read as the reverse complement.
CAAAAATTTGATGCAGAATTACTTGACCTTGATAAACGTATTGCTTCACGCAAGGTTTTGCTCGGCGAGGTTTCCGAAAAAGAATTACAAAACCTTTTGAAAAAACTTCCTGACGTTGCGGATAATGCCGAGGAAGTTAGTCTGGATGAAAACGAAAAATAGTTTCCTATGCTTATTGATTCCCACGCCCATTTGGAAATGAGAGAGTTTGATTCTGACCGCGAGGAAGTGATCAAACGATCCGGAGAAGGGGGGGTTGATTTTATTATCACTGTGGGAATAAATTTAGAATTCAGCCTCAAAGCTGTTAACCTTGCCCAAAAACATGAAAATATTTATGCAGCAATAGGCGTGCATCCCCATGATGTCGCGAACGCTGATAATAGTACCTACGTTGCTCTTAATGAGCTTGCGCACAGGCAAAAAGTTGTTGCCTATGGCGAAATCGGGTTGGATTTTTTCCGTAATCTTTCACCTCAAGAAAAACAATTAGAAGCATTTGGCCGGCAACTGGAATTGGCGCAGGAACTTAATCTTCCTGTCATTATCCATGATCGTGAAGCTCATAAGCAGTCTATCGAAATCGTGAAATCATCAAGGGTGCGCCGCGGAGTATTTCACTGTTTTTCCGGAGATTACGAAATGGCTAAAAAATGCATTGATCTTGGATTTTACATCTCAATTCCAGGCGTGGTGACATTTGATAAATCGAAAACACTTCAGGAAGTCGCCCAGCGCGTTCCTCTTGCTAATTTATTGCTGGAAACGGATTGTCCCTATCTCGCCCCTGTTCCGCACCGCGGCAAAAGGAATGAACCTTCTTATGTTATTCATACGGCAAAAAAAGTGGCTGAAATCAAAAAAGTTTCATGGGAAGAAGTTGCTGAGGTAACAGCTTGCAATACAATGAATCTTTTTGGTATTAAAGCTACCAGTAAAAATTAGCTGTATATCTCCAACAAATATTATTATATTAAAATCGAATGATGAAAAATAACTTGAAAGCCGTTGTTCTTCTCAGCGGGGGAATTGATTCCGCCACGACACTGGCTATTGCTAAAGACGGGGGATTTGATGTCTACGCGTTGAGCTTTCGTTACGGGCAAAGGCATATTGTAGAGCTGGAAGCGGCAAAGCGTGTTGCCCGATGCAACAAAGTTGCCGAGCATCTGATAATCGATATTGATTTGCGCCGGATCGGCGGCTCTGCATTAACTGCGGATATCGCTGTTCCTAAAAGTAGAAGCGTGGAACAAATGGGAAAAAATATTCCGGTAACTTATGTTCCGGCGCGCAATACCATATTTCTTTCTTATGCTTTGGCCTGGGCGGAAGTGATCGAAGCAGACGATATTTTTATTGGAGTAAATGCCCTGGACTACAGCGGTTATCCTGATTGCCGTCCCGAGTATATTGCCGCTTACGAACAAATGGCCAATTTGGCGACAAAAGCCGGTGTGGAAAGCGGGAAAAAATTAAAAATTAACGCTCCACTCATTCAGATGAGTAAATCGCACATTATCCGGAAGGGGATTGAACTGGGAGTGGATTACAGCCTGACACACAGTTGCTATGATCCTCTTCCTTCGGGTGAAGCCTGCGGCGAATGTGATTCATGCCTTTTACGTTTGAAAGGTTTCAGGGATGCCGGTGTTAAAGACCCTGTCAGATATAAAAATGAGAGTTGACTTTGAGCTATTTTATCAAAGAGATATTTTATTCAATTCAAGGCGAGGGTTTTTATTCCGGTCGCCCGGCTGTTTTTTGCCGTTTTGCCGGCTGTAATTTATGGTCGGGAAAAGAAGCCGACCGTAAAAAAGCCGTTTGTAAGTTTTGCGATACCGATTTTATCGGCTGTGATGGATCCCAAGGCGGGGAATTCCCCACACCGGACCAATTAGTAGAAATAATTTGCAAACTATGGCCGGAAAAAAAATTAAAACCAGTCCGGCCGTTTGTCGTCTGCACAGGCGGAGAGCCGTTATTGCAATTGAATGTAGAGTTAATTGAAGCTTTGCACAAGAAGGGATGGGAAATAGCCGTCGAAACCAATGGCACACTCTTGCCACCCCCGGGAATCGATTGGATTTGTGTTAGTCCCAAAGCCGGCGCTAAGCTATTATTGCGTTCAGGGCAGGAGTTAAAATTGGTATTCCCTCAGCAGGGAGCCCAGCCGGAAAAATACGAGGCGCTGGATTTTCAGCATTTTTTTCTGCAGCCGATAGCCTTACCCGATCTCGAGATAAATACACGTTTGGTGTTGGAATATGTACTGTCCCACCCAAAATGGCGGTTGAGTTTGCAGACACATAAAATTTTAGGCGTAAAGTGAGGATATTAAGTGGAAATTTTCAAGGTATTTAAATTTGATGCGGCTCATCGCCTTCCCAACGTTGAGCCCGGACACAAATGTTCCAAGGTTCATGGACACTCCTACACTGTCGAAATTCATCTTAGGGGTTTGGTTGATCCGCAATCCGGCTGGTTGATAGATTTTGATGATATTGAAAAAGCATTTAAACCACTGCACGACCAACTGGATCATAAATATTTAAATAATATTGACGGGCTTGATAATCCAACATCGGAAAATGTTGCCAAATGGATCTGGGAAAATATTCATTCGGCATTGCCGCAAATAAATAAAGTTATTTTACGGGAAAGTCCCGAATCGGGCTGCATCTATCAAGGTGAAGAATAGAGAGGGTTTAATCCCAATACTGTTCACTTAACCATCACAATACGGACATTCTTTTGTTTGGTGGCTGCGGTGCTTGCGCTCCTTGGCTTTACAGGCCAGTTACTCATTTTTCGTTTGACCGCACGAGGGTTGTGCCTGCCACGACTTG
>JQDQ01000021.1 GCA_000747625.2 Smithella sp. SCADC | reverse complement strand
TTTTGTTAAAATCCACCATTTGCTTGGCAATTTGTTTGGGGTCCATAATTTCCTCCATTTTATTTTAGTTGTTTATTGTTTTATACTTAAAAATAACTTAACCTTTATCTATTTTTTGGTCTTTGGTTTGGGTGTTTCCTGGTCTTATGTTAAGAATTCTTCCATCTTGGAATAATTCTGATCCACAGCTTCTTTGAAATCAGTATTAACCTTTTTATAAATGTTGGTCCATTCGTTAATGAATGACTTTGTTTGAGCCGGAAGCCAGGGGGCCTGTTGGAGGATATTATCCAGAGCCTTGGTCGTTTGCTCTTGCAACATAAGTAAAGAATTAAAACTGGTCTCGAAGGCCGCTTTATGATAATCGATCATTTGCTTGGCAATTTTCTTGTTTTCCATACAAAATACTCCTTTCGTATTTATTTTCTGTATTTGTATTATAAACAGCATTTTTGGTTTGTCAATAGAAAAATGTTGCAATGCAACATTTTTCTATTGACCTGATGTGCTGAAGAAAATTCGTATATATATTAATAAATATAATCATTTATAATTATTATCGCAATTCTATTGCCTGGATCATAATTATTTTATGTTGCAAGAATTATCATAATGTCGTAAGAGAGAGCCAGGGAGCATAAATATGAATGATAATGTCCTTTTACTAAAAAAATACACAAATCGCCGGCTTTATGAAACGGAAAAAAGTGTTTATGTGACGCTGGATTATGTAACCGATGCCATTAAGCAGGGCAGGCAAATTAAGGTAACGGATGCCAAAACCGGCGAAGATGTTACTTCGGCGATACTTACACAAATTGTTTTTGAAGAGGTGCGTAAAAAAAAATATCTGCTTCCTGATCCGCTACTATACCTGATTATTCAGTATGGCGAAAATGTACTGACAGATTTTTTTGAGAAGTACCTGGAGCAAACCATTAAGAATTATCTTTTATTCCGGAATATGGCTGATGATCAATTTAAAAAATGGCTTGAATACGGCGAAAATTACTCCAAAATGGATCCCCGGAATTTGACCGGTCTATCACCATTTAAATCTCTTTTTGATTTATTTGCTATACCCGCTAAGAAAAATCAGAAGGAAGAGAAGAAATCCTGATTGTTGCTTAACTAATCAATCCCAATGTATGATCCTTGTAATCTCATACAAAAATCGTTTAGATATACTTCGGATTAAGATTTTGATGACATGTAATTAGTAGTCAAAACTTTAGTTATTATCCGGGAGGTAGCGAAGGATGGCAGGCTGTCGTCGGAAACTATTCGCAAAAAATTATCTATTATCTTTAATGTGGCACCCCAAAGAATATCTTCACCTCCCTGACCGTCAGGAATAACAATACAATTATATTTCATGGATGCTGAATCATTTTTCGGGGATGTTTTGATGTTCAGTATGGCGTAATTAGTGCTATCGAAAAAAAAGCTCAGAGGAATTTCTAAGACCTTTTCTACTTCCGGGCTCAGTTTATATGTAAAATGTTTAGGGGTAACGCAGGCCAGAGGGAAAATAGTTCTGGCGAATAAAGTCAGGGAATAAGAGGGCAGGGCGCCTAAAAATAATACGTTAAAAGGATTTAAACCGACTTCTTCCCACGCTTCTCTCAGTGCGGTAGTTAAAAAAAGGCGAATCAGATAATTTGTCTCTTTGTCTTTACTTTGAGTGAGTCTGATTTTTTCTCCCGGCATGGAAAGTATTCCTAACTTTAGAAAATGGCTTAAGATATTGTCTAAGCGTGGATGCAGCATTCCACCCGGGCAACTGATATCGCCGGCTTGAGAAACTTTATCCGATCGTTTTATTAGTTGAAAAACGTATTCGGGCTTCTCCTGATTTGATTTGTAGTTGAGTAACAAAACTACTCCGGCTTGACGATAAAATGAACCGGTTTGGTTGGCGTCTTTGATTGAAGTATACTTTTCTTCATAATCAACAGTCACCTTTGTTAATTTATCAGTCACAAAGCGTGGGAAGAGATCTTTTTGATGGAACAGAGACAAATCCATAAATATCCTAAAAAATTTTAACGGGAATGTTCAAATTACGAAAAGAATCATTTCCCAATGTATATAAATTAAAATAGTCGCGGTATGAGGACATACCGGGGAAATATGGGATAATATCTTCAGTCAATTCCATACATGTTTTGGCTTTTAACATTTTATTAAAATCATATTTTTCAGGGAAAAGCTGCTGTTTTTTAATCAAAGAACGCTTCCATTTTTTCAGGAAATATTTACGATAAAAAGAATAACTGTTGTCGATAGCCAAAGAAGATTTATAAGGATCAAGCGGCGGACTTATGGCAAAGACATGTTTTATTATCATCTCACGGGACTTTTTTTTTATAGGATTTTTTAAAGGCACGCGCAGTTTGGAACTGGCCAGGATAGACTGCAGATGAGGATTTCTGAAAAAGAATGAAGGGCTGAATTTGTTTCCGGATTTTATTGATTTTTTGTTCATTTTTTAATCGGTTTATGAGTCCTTCATCAGATCAGGAATCCTTTGGCTCTGGCCCATTCTAATAATTCGCAGTTTCCCAACGCGCTAGCTGTTTGTGCATCACGGCATCCAAGACGGTTATTGCCCTGCTTGAAGTAAACGCCGCCCCGGTTACTGTAGGTACTGGCAAGATCCGGTCTCAAACGGATGGCTGCACTGTAATCTTCAATTGCCCGGTTATACTGGCCCAGAGACTGGCCCAGAGAATCGTAAACAACCCCTCTGTTATTATAGGCCTCGGCATAATCAGGATCCAAAAGTATTACTTTGTTGAAGTCTTCAATTGCATTCTTATGTTGGCCAAAATTAGCGTATGTTCGCCCTCTGTTGTAATAGGCATCGACATCATGTAGTTCCATGCTGATGGCTTTATTAAAGTCTTCGATTGCCGGTTCATACTGGCCCATACAATCATAAACAATCCCTCTGTTGTAGTAGGTAAGAGCATCGTGCGGGTTCAGTTCGATAGATTTACTGAAGGCGGCAATGGCAAAGGAGTAATTACCGGAAGCTTCAGCATTAATGCCTTTTTTACTCCAGTCTTCGGCATTGCGCATTTCTACTATGTTATTTACGATAGTGTCTTTTTGCACTTCTTTATTAGTTGCCACAAAAATAGACTTTATTTTTTCCGTTATTCTTAATTAGCTGATTAATCCGTTTCGTTAGGCAGAAATATAAACCTGATAGTCTTGGATGTCAATTATATACTAACTGTTGATTAAAAGAAATTGGAAGGGTAAAAATGGGTGTGCGACAAATTTATGAGGCCACTTTTACGCCGCCGCCCGGTCCTCCCAGAAATCTTCCCAGCGATTACTCAAAATATTACAACGCAGGGCAATAATGCTGTTTGCGCCTTTGACC
>JQDQ01000020.1 GCA_000747625.2 Smithella sp. SCADC | reverse complement strand
TAGGGTGATTAAAATGAGTTCAACAGATTTGTTTATAAAAGAATATCAGGATCGTTTTGAAAAAAAGATAAGGGAAAATGAAATTTCCTCTCTGGAACACTGGAAAGCACAATTGGACAAAATTATCGCTACGCGGCAGGATAGTGTTGCTTCGACGCAGTCGCAAATCACAAAAATATCAGAGATGATGGCTAATCGGATCAAAATTTTAAAAAAGGGACAAAATGGATAATATAGCCAATTTTTTATTTGAAGTCGGAATGCTCAGCAGAACGCCGCGCAGTGGTTATCAGTTTCTGGGCAGCGGCACGGAATCGGTAGCCGAACATATTTTGCGTACAGTGTTTGTAGGTTATACTCTTTGTAAAATGGATGATTCACTCGATGAATCTCGTGTTTTAAAAATGTGCATTCTTCACGATTTGCCGGAGGCACGCACCGGTGATATGAACTATGTCAATAAAAAATATGTGGATGTGGATGAAGACAAAGCAGTTAAAGAATTAACGGAAGGTCTTGTTTTTGGCGAAGATATCCGGTCAGCGATCGAAGAGTTCAATGCGAAAGAGACAAAGGAATCATTGATTGCCCGGGATGCGGATCAGATTGCTCTTATATTACAATTAAAAGAATGCGGTGACCTGGGGAATAAATATTCGGAAGAGTGGATAAACTATGCCCTGCAGAGATTAACTACCGAAAACGGGAAAAAGCTTTCCGAAAGAATTATAAAAACAGATTCCTCGCACTGGTGGTTTAAAGAAAAAGGATCCTGGTGGGTTAACGGAAAGAACAGTTAGGCGTTCATCAATTGTTGCGAAGGAGCAAGTGTGATTAATAAAAAGCTTATTTTCCCGTTTATTTTTGTTATCCTTCTAAATCTTCTTTCTTGCGCCAATCAATTCGGTACAACGCTGATATCAAAACCGGATGAATACACTCATGTTTATGAGGCGAAAGAAAAATTCGTTCTTAGAGCTATTGCTGTTTTGCTAAAAGAAAAGAATATGGGCTGCAATGTCTCAATAGACAATCAGAAACACCTTGTCGATTCTGATTATGTGATTTCGGGTGATTGGCGTACAAAAACCAGAGCTAATGTCAAACAGAAAAATTGGAAAGAATGCGAAGTGATCCTTGTCGTGACGACGGAGAGAAAGACAGAAACAGGATGGGAAGTACGACGTCTGTTACAAAAAGAGCAATATGAAACTATTTTTAGAGTAATTGAGATGAGGATTTACGAAGAAATGTCCATCATCGAGTAGGAAGAAAATTATCGAAAGGAGAAAACATGGGAACCAAGAAAAAAGTATCCCCTGTTGGAAGAGTTCAAAAATTAAGTGTATTTAAAAGTTACAGTAAAACTATCAACATTCAACAATAGGAGGCTTTTATTATGGGTATGATGAAAGAATTTAAAGAATTTGCGGTAAAAGGAAATGTTGTTGATATGGCTGTAGGTATTATTATTGGAGCCGCTTTTGGTAAAATCGTTTCATCCTTTGTCGGTGATGTGATTATGCCTCCAATCGGAGTACTTTTGGGTGGCGTAGATTTTTCTAAATTGGCGTTTACGGTCAAGGAAGCTGCGGGAGCCGTTCCAGCTGTAGTCATTGGCTATGGAAAGTTCATCCAGACGCTCATAGATTTTACAATCATTGCATTCGCTATTTTTATCGCCATCAAGGCAATAAATTCCCTTAAACGAAAAGAGGAAGAAGCACCGGCAGAACCACCGGTTCAGGAAAAATTACTTGTTGAAATACGTGATTTACTGAAAGAGCGTAAGTAAATCATAAACAGACACGAATAAATGATGCCCCGTAGCCAGTTTTTTAATTACCTGACTGCGGGGTTCATTGTCTGTAATTTGACAAATTCTATTTTGCGCTATTGCTTTCGCGAAAGAATTTAGTTAGAAAATCAGTATCTTTCGGCGATAAATCAAATTTGAAAACTGCCTGTTCTACAAGTTTCTGTAAAGGCTGTTTATTTTCTTCTAAATTTGCTGATACCCATTTAATCGCTTTTTGCACATTTTCAGATTCCGGCATAATGGTGGCCATAAAAGTATTCTCCTTATGTTATTAAAAATTAATAGTCCCCTATATTCATCATCAGGAAACTTTATATAGATTAGTTCTACTATAAATTATTTTGAAATAATTTGAAATTATTATTTTTATAATTTAAAATTAAAAAAAGAAACGATAGTTAATTAAATATATAGGGAGGCGTGTATGAAAAAGTCTTTTGGCGCTAAAACTTTGATTTATCCCACAGCAGTATGGTTGGTAGGAACATATGATAAAGACGGCAAGCCCAATGCCGCGACCATTGCCTGGGGAGGAGTATGCAGTTCAAAACCGCCGTGTGTGGCTGTATCGTTAAGAAGTGCCACTTATACGCATGGTAATATCATGGAGCGCAAAGCATTTACCATTAATGTACCTTCATCCGCTCAGGTTGAAATTGCCGATTACTGCGGCATAGTTTCCGGAAGAAATGTTGATAAATTTGCGGCGGCAAAAATTACCCCTGTAAAGAGTGAAAAAGTTGACGCTCCTTTTATTAAGGAATTTCCGATGATTCTGGAGTGCAGACTTTCCAATTTCGTTGAAATCGGCATCCATACGCATTTCATCGGCGAGATTATGGATGTCAGGATAGATGAATCAATGCTGGGGGAAGACGGATTGCCGGATATTTTAAAAATAAATCCGGTACTTTACGGACCGGAAATACAATCTTATTATAACGTTGGGAAATATCTCGGAAAAGCTTTTTCTATTGGTAAGGATTTGAGATAGCTACTGTAGTGTCTCATAAATATCTATACAATATGTCATTTCGAAGTCCCGCAACTTGCCCGGAGCATTTCGGGTACGCGGGATCATACTCCGCGAGAAATCTTAATGATCGTCAAAAGATACAAGATATCTCCCGCTGGTCGATATGACAAAGTTTCATTGAGACACTACACTAGATGATGATGCGACTTCCCACGACTTGGAATTTATTCCAAGTCGTGGGATTGATAAATTAAAAAAAATGCATAATATATCGTAAACAAATGAAGAAAGGAGATGAAAGATGGCTAAATCAATAAAAGGAACAAAAACAGAAAAAAATTTACTGGCATCATTTGCCGGAGAGTCACAGGCAAGAAATCGTTACACCTTCTTTGCCAGTGCCGCTAAAAAAGAGGGCTTGGAGCAAATTTCACGTATTTTTCTGGAGACCGCGGAAAATGAAAAAGAACACGCTAAAGTGTTTTTTAAATATCTTGAAGGCGGAGAAGTTGAAATTACAGCAGCCTATCCGGCAGGCATAATCGGCGATACCAAGAGCAATCTTGAGGCTGCAGCGGCGGGAGAAAACATGGAATGGACAACTCTGTACTCAGAGGCAGCCAAAGTTGCTAAAAAAGAGGGTTTCCCGGAAGTGGCCCGTTCATTTGAACAAATATCCAAAGTAGAAAAATTTCACGAGAGCAGATACCGTAAACTGGTAGCAAATATTGCCAAGGAAGAGGTCTTCAAAAAGAAAGCGACAACCAAGTGGCACTGTATCAACTGCGGTTACGTACATGAGGGAACGGAAGCGCCCAAAGAGTGTCCTGCCTGTAAACATCCGCAGTCTTATTATGAGGTTTTGGCGGAAAATTATTAAATCTGAAATTTACATTTGGCCCTTGTTCTTGCGGTTAAATATTACCGCAAAAGCAAGGGCTTTTTATTTGTTTTGAAAAAGGTGCGTTGTGCTTGACAGCGGGGGCAAAATACCCTAGATTGGCGCAGTTTTTTGATGAGGAGTTCAGTTTTATGACGACAAAAAGGCAGCGCCGGTCAGAAAATATCAAAGAAAAGAAGATAAAAAAATCCACGAAAATTCTTTATCTTTCGGTTATTCTCGGTGGAGCATTTATTCTACTGGTTCTCTTCTTTATTACTTTGTTTAATTTGATATTTCCTCCGGTTGACATGGATGCCATGAAGAAGAAGGAGAGGCAAGTAGTAAAGATTTATTTTTCCGATCCGCAGGAACGTTTTTTGATGCCGGAGAAACGTTATGTAATAAAAGAAAATGATGCTGCGGCGCAAGCCAAAGAAATTGTGAAAGCAATACTTGATGGATCGAAGGCGGGCCTGGTTAATACATATCCTGCAGGTGTAGTCTTAAGAGATGTAAAAGTAGTAGATGTTGACACTGCTTTGGTTAATTTCAGTAAGAATCTGATTAAATTGCATCAGGGCAGCTCAACTGCGGAGATGGCTTCAATTTATTCTTTAACAAATTCCATAACTCAAAACATTCCCACTGTAAAAAAAGTAAAAATATTAGTAGAAGGGAAAGAAGTTTCTTCAATTAAAGGTCATGTTTCCACTCAAAAAGCTTTCCGTCCTGATTTGGAACTTATTGTTGCGGAAAAAGAGAAAAATAGTTAATTCTTATGGCACCAAAATCAAAAATATCCCGCACACGTAATATTGGTATAGTCGCTCACATCGACGCCGGAAAAACAACGGTGACGGAAAGGGTTCTTTTTTACACCGGAAAATCCTACAAGATGGGGGAAGTTCATGACGGCGAAGCCGTTATGGACTGGATGCCGCAGGAACAGGAAAGAGGCATAACCATCACTTCAGCCGTAACGACTTGCGCATGGAATAATCATGATATTCATATAATCGATACACCGGGCCATGTTGATTTTACCATTGAAGTAGAACGTTCCCTGCGTGTTTTAGACGGAGCCATTGTTGTTTTCTGCGCGGTCGGTTGCGTACAGCCGCAATCGGAAACTGTCTGGCACCAGGCGGATAAGTACGGTGTTCCCAAAGTAGCCTTCATCAACAAGATGGATAGGGTGGGTGCGGATTATTCTGGCGCTGTCGAAATGATGCGCGAGCGTTTTACTTCTATACCGGTCGCTATCCAGATTCCCGCTGGTAGTGAGGACAGTTTCCAGGGAGCAATCGATTTGATTAACTGGAAAATGCTGGTCTGGGACGATGCAACGCAGGGTAGTGAATTTTCGATTCGGGAAATTCCGGAAGAATTTGCAGACCAGGCTAAGTTAAAGCGGGAAAAGATGATAGAAATTCTGGCCGATGTCGATGATGAACTGGCTGATAAATATCTTGACGGTGAGGAAATTACCGTAGCCGAAATAAAAAAAGCGTTAAGAAAGGCAACGATCTCTTTGAAAATAGTGCCGGTTCTATGTGGCGCTGCTCTGCGCAATAAAGGTATTCAACCCCTTCTTGATGCTGTCATTGATTATCTGCCGTCTCCGGAGGATATTCCACCGGTGAAAGGAATAAATCCTGTTACCAAAAAAGAAGAAGTCAGACATAGCTCCGATAAAGAACCTCTGGCGGCGCTGGCATTTAAAATTATGATGGATGAAGGCCGGAAACTTTCTTATCTGCGTATTTATTCGGGTAAACTCCATGCAAATGATGAAATATATAATTCGATAAAGAAGAAGAAAGAGAAAATCGCCCGCCTTTTACGGATGCATGCCAATAAACGGGAAAGAATTGAGATGGCTTCGGCTGGAGACATAGTTGCCGTTTTGGGTTTAAAAACGACGACTACAGGTGATACACTCTGCGCGGAAGATCATCCGATTATGCTGGAAGTGATGGATTTTTATGAGCCGGTAATCAGTCAGGCCATTGAGGCTAAAACTCCGGCTGACCAGGAAAAGCTGGCTTCGGCGCTGGATAAACTGATAGAGGAAGATCCGACATTAAGGGTAAAATATGAAGAGGAAACCGCGCAAACTATAATTTCCGGTATGGGGGAATTGCATCTGGAGATCATCGTTGATCGCTTACTTCGCGAGTTTAATTGCCATGTCAATGTCGGCAGGCCCAGAGTCGTATATCGTGAAACCATTCAAAAGAAAGTTGAAATGGAAGGAATATTTGAAAAGGAACTGGGCGAAAAGAAACACTTCGGCCATGTGCGAATTTCTTTGACTCCGCGTAAGAGAGGTGTGGGCAATGAAATAATTATTAATGTTGGTGACAGTGTTATTCCCGCGGAGTATTACGATGTAATCGAAGAAGGCGTAAAAGAAGCAATGATGAATGGAGTATTAAACGGTTATCCTGTAATGGATGTCGGGGTAATGGTAATCGGAGGTACTTTCAGGGAAGGTGAATCTTCAGCTCAGGGTTATAAGATCGCGGCAGCAACCGCTTTCCGTGAAGGATGCAAAATTGCCGATCCGGTTATGCTCGAGCCGCTGATGATGGTTGATATTATTACACCCAGTGAATTTATGGGTGATGTTATCGGCGATATAAATGCCCGCAGAGGTGAAATTCAATCCGTTAATCCCAAGGGAACAGTAAGCGAAATTAAAGCTAAAGTGCCCTTGAAAGCCATGTTTGGATATTCTACTGATCTTAGATCTTCCACTCAAGGGCGGGCTGTTTTTTCAATGATTTTTTCAGAATATAACAAGGCATGATTTGATATGGGAATAAAAAATGGAGTCCACTTGCTATGTCAGGGAAGCTCCTTCTGAATTAGGTGCCGGCACAAAGTACGTGTTTTTTATCCGGTAAAAACTCCTCATGAGGAAAAGAAGCGGTCTTCGAAAAGGGTATCTGTTCTTTGGAAAGAACGTAAGTTTATTGAACTTTTCAAATCCTTCGATCATGTTGCCGGCATCCCACTCGACCATGTTTTGGGTTTGATTGAATCTCCACGTGTTAAATGTATTTGCGAGTGCTTCGTTACGAAATACTGCCTCGAAATACAGAGGCCCAGGTAGTAGTAATGGCTTCATGCTGGAGGCTTCCCGGACCGCTGTTTGTGCCGTCTCTCGCAACCTATTTCTGCCCTCGTTGATATACTGTATGCTCTCTTTCCCGGAGGTATAGGCTTCTTTGCGTTTATCCACGATCACTGATTTCGCCCAGGGCAGTACTTGCAGGGCCTGCTTTATGGCAATCTCTTCCCCTGAAACAAAGCCCACGGGCACACCAAATTCACCCAGGTATGCGCCATAGATATCCATCTCACAGGCAAGTTTCCCATTTACCCTGATTTCAGAAAAGATTCCGTAATGGGTGTGTGGGAAAAAGGCATCTGGCGTTCCTGAGGCAGCATGTATGGCGACATAAAGAACCAGATCGTAGTCCGCAATATTCCCGAAAAATGTTGGCCTGATGAAATGTCCCCCAACATAATGGGCTCTGCGATCCAGTTTGTCAATAATGCAGTTAAAACCGACCTCATGGGTGTCGTTTACCGTAACCTGCTGTGCTCCACCATCAAATGCGCCCTGAATCACGCAATTGACATCTTTGGTCAAACATTCCCGGCCATATTGCCACTCCGGCGTTCCCATGCGACATTGGCGCATACGCCAAATGCCAAAGCTTCCTTCAATATCAGCAAAAATGCCTACGTGCATACCGCTTAACCTTTCAAGAAGTTTTTGGATAACATTTTATTTGAGGCAATTCGGATATCCGTTTTCCCCTGACAAAACTTACCATGGATATCAAACTGAATTGTGGAGAACGTCCCCAATAAGTTCCCAATTATCATCTCACATTATCATCAGGGCATCAGCTGCACAAACCCCTTGTTGAAAGACCACAAGGGGATTTATATCTATTTCTTTTAATTCCTTAAAATCCATTGCCAATTGTGACACTCTTAATATAACATCATAAACAGCCTCTCTGTCAGCAGGTGGGGCACCCCTGAAACCGGTCAATAGACGATGTCCTCTGATTTCAGAAACCATTTCTCTTGCATCAAGAGGTGTTATGGGGCAGACCCGCAGGGAAAAATCCTCAAGTGCTTCCACAAAAACGCCCCCAAGCCCAAAGAGAATAGTGGGGCCAAACACCTCGTCATTCTTCACGCCAATGATACATTCCGTTCCTCCTTTCAGCATCTTCTGGACTGTAATTCCGTTAAGATGTACTCCGGGCTTATATTTCATGACATTTTCAATGATTTCCGCGAATGCAGCGCCAAGTTCCTGGTCTGTATTAATATTCAATTTTACTCCACCAGCGTCGGTTTTATGCTGTATGTCAGGGGAATCAATTTTAATTGCCACCGGGAAACCAATATCATGCGCTATTTTCAGAGCAGTCGTAAGGTTTTGCGCCGACCCTTCCGGAACGAATGGTATGCCATACGCCAACAGTATCTGCTTTGATAATGATTCAGATAAGGCCTGACCTGGTTTTGTCCCCTCAAGCAATCGTTTCACCCTGTTGCTATCAATATCTTTAAGCGGCATTTTAATGTCCTTGGCCGCGCGGATTTCCTTTATCCTGCGGCTGTATCGCGTAACATGACCAAGGACACGTACAGCGCGATCTTGCGTGCGTACAACAGGAACCCTGTGAGTACGGAGATATTGAAACTCTTCCCTGCCGAGGAGTTCCGAGCCAAGCATAAAAACCATTAATGTTTTTTCAGTTGCATTGGCAGCCTCGATCACTCCATCAAGAAGAGTAAAGTTACGCGCTAACCCGGGCCAATGCTCATAAATAACCATATCAATATTAGTATCATCCAAGACTACCTTCAGTGGTTTTAAGAGTAAATCAGGCTCCACCAGAATTTGAGAAGTAGTATCTACAGGGTTTGCACTCGAGCCAAAAGAGGGGAGAATTTCGTCAAGTTTCTTACGAGTAATTTCCGTAAAAGGAACGACTTCGAGACCGGCTGAAACGCACTTATCTGAAAGCAGCACTCCGCTACCTCCAGAGCTTGCCACAATAGCAATCCTGTTCCCTTTTGGCAAGGGACGACCCGCGGCCAAAACACTCAGCACAGCAGTTAACTCTTCAATCCCCTCAACCCTTATAATAGCTTTTTGATGGAAAAAAGAGGTATAAACACTGTCAGATCCAACCAATGAACCAGTGTGTGATGCCGCCGCTTTCGCGGCAGCAGCATGACGGCCTGCTTTAATAAGGATTAATGGTTTTTCATTCTTCAACGCCATGTCGGCGGCATGAAATAATTTCCTGCCATCCTTTACACCTTCAAGATATCCACCAACTACTTTTGTATTTTTATCATTGATCATGTAAGCAAGGTAATCTGAAAAGCTAAGCCCGGCCTCATTGCCCGAGCTTACAAAATAAGTAAACCCTATACCCGTCTCACTTGATATAAGATATATGGAAGTGCCAAACCCGCCGCTCTGGCTGACAAAACCATAAAACTTAAAATTATCGTCTCCGGTTTGCAATTTTGAGATCCTAAACCCAGCCGACATCCCGTTTAAGGCATTAAATATCCCCTGACTGTTGGGACCGCACAAGAGCATCCCGCTTTCTTTCGTCAGTCTGACAATTTCCTCCTGCATTTCCCTGCCGGCGTTCCCTACTTCTGAAAATCCAGAGGTAAGAACAATAACAGCCTTGACCTTTTTCCTTGCACATTCATGCAGCACATTGACAACTCTGTTAGCAGGTACGGCAATTATTGCCACATCCACCTCTCCTGGAATAAATTCAATGGAAGGATAGCACTTTAATCCGCCAATCTTCTCATATCTTGGATTAACAGGATAAACATTCCCCCTGAAACCATTTTCAACAAGGGATGATACCGGGTGGCCGCCTGGTTTAACTGGATCGGCAGACGCCCCAATAATTGCTATTGATTCAGGATTAAAAATGATATCTATTTTTTCATCAAAAACAACTTGCTGCATAATAACCTCCAAAAAAGAATTTAAATGGAGATACTAATTTTTGACATTGCAATGTCATGCGATTGCAGGAACGTCTCACAGATTTTCCCCATGCATTTAAAAGTTTTTTATGGTTACGGGAATTCCAAACGATTTAAATATTCTTGAAATTGTTCCCATTCATCGGGAGTAAAGCGATTTATAAAATGGCTGTTTGTTTGCTCAAACAGGTTTAAAAGATCTCCTTTATGCTTTATGGCCTTAGCAGATGGGGAAATTCTATACATTCGACGGTCGCTCGGTTCCGTGTGCCGTTCAATCCAACCATCTCTCTCAAGTCGGTCAAGGAGACCCGTAGCAGTGGGTCTGTCCAGTTCCGTATTATCCGCCAGCTGACTAGGCAATAAACCTTCTTCTTCTAAAATTGCGCACAACATGAAAAACTGACCATGTGTCAGTTGGTACTTTGCGATGCCATCCCGATACCTCCGCCTGATTTTTTGAGAAGCACTGGTAAGCTGAAAACAAACGCATCGTTCAAACTCACTCATGGCTGCCTCCATCCTTTTTTTGCAAAAACGTAATTGAGCATAAAGAGTTCCTGACCACGCGTGATCGAATTGAAACAAAAATATGGTTACAGTCTATACTCTGCATACAAGACCGCCTTCTCGACGCGTGACTTTACCTTCTTGTTCAAGTTTGATCAAATGACTTTCTACTAACTGCGGTCCGGGAAAGAAGCGGGCGGCGGGTTTATGATAAATTTTGGCACATAGATCAACAAAGCTTAAAGGAAAATCGTTCAGGTTCCGTAGTATAACTGAATCGAAATTGAGAATGTGCGTCCTGGTGCGTTCGATGGCCTCACGCACCCCTCCAATATTTTCGCCATGAGAGGGTAGAATGACATGGGCATTCAACTTTGCGATCCGCTCCAGACCATCAAGATAACCAATGGCTCCCCCGGAGGAGGGCGAATACCAAGCCACCACCTTGCCCACGACATCTCCAGTAAAAAGTAATCCTTTGTCGGGTTCGAAGAGAGAAACATGGCCGGGGGCATGGCCAGGAGTGTGGACTACTTGGAAATGGAAATTACCCAAACACAAGAGATCTCCATCGACCATTTTGTTGGTGGCTCGTGCTGAGGCCATAGGACACAATGCGGCAAAATAATCCAGGACGTTGAAGCTTCCAAAAGGAGGGCTGCTTTCGTTTGTGTTGTACCTTTGGGTAAGGTTAAAATCAAAAGTTTGGTTTAGGCGCTGGGGATCGGCAGCCAGAGGTATCTCAAGCTCATGCAGGTATATTCGTGGGGAAATCTCCTGTAACAAAAAACTCATTGCTCCCATGTGGTCGGGGTGGGCGTGGGAAATCACAATGGTATGAATATCATGAAGGGTAAAACCTTCATCCTTAAGGAAATTTTTCAGGGAATTGAACTTTTCCTCTTTTCCACAACCTACATCAATGAGGATGGCCCCTTCCCGATCACGAATTAGGAATACGTTCGCAGAAGCAGGCCACATGGGGGTTTCTTCTCTCAACACTTTAATCTCATTTATTATATTCATGAATAATTTTCCGATTATTTATCATAAAACAGGTTATTCTTTCTTTCAATTGCATAAATAGTTAGCACACTAATTATTTAAATGCAAATCAATTTTAATCAGTAATCGTCAAAAAATATGATAATTGATTGGGGAAAACAGCTAATTTAAAAGGATAATTATAAAACAATTTCCTTGCCGCAACAAAATCGTAGTAAACAATAAATATTTTTTATTATTTCCTTGATAATTACTATATGTAGTGGTAATATCCTTCTATACCCCAATATATAGCGTCATAGAGAGTCAGCAATATTGAAATTCTAATTGATTAATGGAGTAGTGAATGAACATTAAAATTAGGAAAAGAGACGGTCGTTTAGTTAAATTTAACGCCGAAAAAATCACCAATGCCATCGCCAAAGCTGGCGCCGCCACGGGTGAATTTGATATCAAAGAAGCGCGTAAATTGACTATCAAGGTTTTAAATCTTGCCGAAAAACTTTTTGACGGCAAAATTTTATCCGTTGAAGAAATTCAGGATGTTGTGGAAGAAGTTCTCTTGCAGACTCCTTACCGGAAAACAGCCAAATCTTA
>JQDQ01000019.1 GCA_000747625.2 Smithella sp. SCADC | reverse complement strand
CCACTTATGCCCCTCAAGGTCAGCAAGACTTGAGGGGTTTTTTTAGTGAAACCCAAGTTTCAGAAGCGTAGCGCACAGAAACTTGATGGTTGAACTATCCCAGGAGCGAAGCGACGCGGGAAATTCTTCACTGTTTTTTCCAATCTTCTAAGCAGACGTGTCAGTGTTGACACCTCCAATATCAAAGGATATAAGGTAACAAGGAATGGAGTGGTCAGTCGCCTGTCTCTTTTTGAGTTATGGCTTCTCGTTTATGCAAAATTACCTGGGGAAAAAAGAATATACCTCTTATACCGCAATGAAACTGCTGATTCAGCCGTACAAACGGATTTTTATTCTCCATCTGACTGTTTGTTGCCAGTGCCGTGCCAATCATGATGTATGGCTCACCAGTTTTACTGCTCTGCGCACTTGTCCTTTTCAAGATATGTATGGATATATTCCTGCACATAAAAGAGCGCACTTTACCAAGCTGAAAGCAAACGAACCCATGCGCTGAGCGCCGCGGGAAATCATTTCACCCTTCACTCTTTTTGTCATTCCACTTCCCTCCCTTGAGGGGAGGGATTGAGGGAGGGTGAAACTTTTATTGCCTTTCACCCATTCTCATTCACCAATAACTTGCACAATAATTTCTCTGTGCCGTGAACGATTATCAAAGTCGATAAAAACAACCTGCTGCCATGTTCCCAAAGTCAGCTTGCCGCTGACCACGGGAACAGAAAGCGAAGGCTTCATCAATGCAGCACGGACGTGAGAAAACCCATTGCCGTCTTCCCATCGTCTATCATGCGCATAAGGGATGTCTGATGGCGCAATTCTCTCCAGTGCTTCTTTTAAATCCTGCAACGCACCGGATTCATATTCAATGGTCGTTATCGCGCCCGTAGAACCGGGACAGAAAATGGTAACCAGTCCATCGGCAACCGGCGATTGTTTTGAAATAGAAAGCACCTGGGGAGTTATATTAATAATGTCGCAGAAGCCTTTTGTATTAATCGAAATCGTTTCTGTAAAAACCATGAAATTGCTCCTCATATTCTGATGATGTAGAATAAAAAATTAGCCATTTTATGTCAATGGGATAATGTTACTGTCATTGCGGGACAGCCCTCGGCTGGCGTGGCAATCTTGAATAGTATGTGATGTTTTCCAACGTAGAATAATGAGCACATCTTGATATCCCCGAAGTGCTGGGCCAGAAAATATTATGAAAACCAATTGTAAAAAAACTGGTTTTTATTGACATAACAAACCGTTCTTCATATACAGCAACAGACGGCAAGACAACCTTAAAGATTATTAAAACCAGAGCCGCTGGAGATGCTATCTGCGACACCGTTTATACCAACAATGCCGTAAATAAGGACTAACATAGAATTTTGGACCAACCAAATTGACATACAAAACAGTGTTTCTTATAGTTCGGCCATGAACAACCGATCTCTTATCGAAAAAAGATAACGGGCCTTGTGGTTTAACTAAGCAGGTCAGGCATAGGAGGTAACTTAACCATGAATGACGGTGTCCACAGTTCTGCACGTAAAATAACCTACAATTACAAATTTATATTCCAAAACGGAGAGGAGAGAGAATTTAACATTGAGTTAGACAGCGTTACTTTGAATTTAACACAAACGAAAAATAAAGCTCGCCCTGAATGGACAAAACTAGGCTGTTTCAAGTGCCCTAATTGTACTTTGAATGATCAATTATCCCCTGAACGGAGTGAATGTGGGCTCTAAGTGTAAGGCGAGCTATCCCCGAAGCGCAGCGTAGCGGGATCGTGAGACAAGCTGAAAAGGTACTGGAAAAACAGGCTGACAAAAGGAATATTTTATGATATTATCTTTGTAAATTGTAATTGATGGTGACAATATGCAAAGATACATAGAACGAAGCAAAGCCGGTGAAATACAAAAATCTCTACAAAATAATCCGGTCACGGCGTTGGTTGGTCCGCGTCAATGCGGCAAATCAACACTGGTCCGTCACATTCTGCAGAATAATAAAGATGCCCTCTTTCTTGATCTGGAACTTCCGTCGGACATGCGCAAGCTTGCCGATGCGGAATTGTTTCTTGGAGAACACACCCGGCAATTAATCTGCATAGATGAAGTACAATTACGGCCTGATCTATTCCCGCTTTTAAGAGCGCTAATAGATAAGGACAGGCATCCGGGGCGATTTCTTATTCTGGGTTCCGCATCGCGTGATCTTATCAGGCAGGGCGGGGAAACACTTGCCGGACGGATACACTACATTGAACTGACGCCTTTTACCTGGTCGGAACTTCAGAACGATAAAAGCGATAAGAATCGTGATTTTAAAAAACATTGGTGGCGGGGAGGTTTCCCACCCGCGTTTCTCGCGCCGGAAGACTCGCAAAGCGATACATGGCGAAGAGATATGATTCAGGATTATTTGAGTCGCGACATTCCGTCCCTTGGATTTACCATGCCCATACCGGTCATGTCGCGCTTTTGGAAAATGATCGCGCACTACCACGGCTGCATTTTTAATGCCTCGAAAATCGGTCAATCAATGGATATATCGCACAACACAGTTCGCAAATATCTTGATATTCTGGAGCAGACCTTCATGGTGCGCGTTCTGCCGCCTCTGGAGATCAACCTGAAAAAACGTCTGGTCAAATCGCCCAGGATATATCTGCGTGACAGTGGTCTTTTACACACCATTTTAGAGATTGACAGCATGACAGAGCTTTACGGGCATCCTGTATTCGGAGCATCATGGGAAGGCTGGTGTATTGAACAAATTATTGCGTCGTTACCCTTATGGCAGCCTTTTTTCTATAGAACATCATCAGGCGAGGAGATTGATCTTGTTTTAGTCCGGGGGAAAAGACGCCTGGCATTTGAGATCAAGGCCTCACTGACGCCACATCTTTCCAGGGGATTTGCCGACACAGTCAAAGCACTGAAGCCGGAGCGCGCCTGGATTGTATGCCCCATGACGGATACCGGCTACCCGATTAGCAGTGGCGCGCGCGTACTGGGGATTAAGGAATGCCTGAAAGAATTGGGGGCGATTTGAAACTCACAGTTTCCCTGGTTTTTAAGCGGGTAGTCGATTTTTCTTCCCGCCCTTAACGTAGAACTTAGAACTTTGTTATGTGAACACTTATGACAACACAAATTTTATTATATGCATTTCTAACCGGTTTTTCTCTGATCCTTGGTGTAATGCTAGGCACCACTTTTAAATTCAGTCAGAAAACTATTGCGGCAATAATGGCCTTTGGATCAGGTGTGCTGATCTGTGCTTTAACTTTCGGGCTCATGGAAGAAGCGTTTAAGCATGGAGGGTTTGATGCCATAATCATAGGGTTCTTATTAGGAGGGCTGGTCTTTATATTCGGAGATTTTCTGATCCACAGATATGGCGGAAGAAACCATAAAAGAAAGAAGCATTTTATATCCGTAAAAGAAACAAACGGGAAAGCAATTGTATTAGGCGCTCTTCTTGACGGAATTCCGGAATCAGTGGCTTTGGGAGTGTCCCTTGTCAGTAAAAATGGAATTGGATTCTTAATGCTCGTTGCAATATTTATGTCCAACCTTCCCGAGAGCATATCATCCATCAATGATTTGCAAAAAGAGGGATTATCCAAAAAGCAGATATATCTGTCATGGTCGATAGTAAGCATATGTGTTGCATTGAGTGTTGTTTTAAGTTTCTTGTTCCTGCAAAAGCTGGATTTAAATACTCTCGGCATAATCGAGTCTTTTGCATCAGGGGCAATCCTCGCAATGCTAGTGCTTACTTGCATAATTAATAGTTACATGATATGCTTTTGGGTAGGAGGACAAAACTATGCCCAAAGGATATCACATTCCACAGTGTTCTGAGAAGGATCGTCTGCTGATTGAAGAATGGGCGAAGAGCAGAACGATGGAGTCGAGACTGGTTGAACGGGCCAAGATTATCCAACGGTGTCTTAACGGAGAGCCGATCAAGAAAATCGTTCGGGACTTGCAAGTGCGTCCAAACACCGTGATTGATTGGCGACGCAGGTTTGATGTGCAAGGTATCGCTGGCTTGACGGATCTTCCACGTTCTGGAAAGCCGCCGAAATATACCGTAGAGTTTCGCAATGAGATTTTGGCTACGCTGGAAAAGCCACCACCACTGGGACAGTCTGTCTGGGATGGACCGGCTGTAGCAAAGCATTTGGGTGCATCGGTTCACGCGGTATGGCGGG
>JQDQ01000018.1 GCA_000747625.2 Smithella sp. SCADC | reverse complement strand
CAAACAGCCGGTGTTGATCACTTGATTGAATTTAATGCTTGTCCCTATGAAAGAACTTCTATTCCGGCGGGCGGCGGAATAATAATTTTAAATCCCCCATACGGTGAGCGCATGGAGGCCACCAGCACAAAACCGCATTCAACAGATTTGCGCGGCAAAAGAGAAGCGGCTATAAATGGCCGAAAAATTATCATTCGCAAATCAGTAGACAGATATGACAAAGTCGGCCACGTCAATGCCCGGGAGTTCCAAATACTGGAGGCGACTTATAAAGGTATTGGCGATTTTTTTAAAAAGACCGGTAATGGTTATCGCGGCTATATTTTTACCGGCAATTTGGAAATGATCAAGAAAGTTGGTCTGAGAACAAAACAACGCGTTATCCTGTATAATGGTGAAATCGAATGCCGACTTCTAGAATACGAGCTCTACGCGGGCAGTCAGAAATCATCTACCTCCGATAAAAATTTAGATAGGTAAGAATACCTGTTCCGTTATGTGTCGCTACTCACGCTTTACGTTCTCTATTTACATTTCACCTCTTCCCCCAAACTCTGCGCAGGCGTAATGAGTTGCTGACTACAGAGACCGAACTCAAAGCCATGGCTGCGGCAGCAAATTCGGGATTCAGCAATATACCGAAGAACGGATACAGGGCACCGGCAGCAATAGGTATTCCAATCACATTATAGAAGAAAGCCCAGAAAAGATTCTGCTTGATCACTCGTATTGTAGCTTCTGACAGGCCTATGGCCTCCGGCACACCCGATAAATCATCGCGGATCAAAGTTATATCACTGGCTTCAATAGCGACATCTGTCCCCGCTCCAATGGCAATACCGACATCCGCCGCCGCCAGTGCCGGTGCGTCGTTGATCCCGTCGCCAACCATAGCGACAACTTCACCGGCCTTTTGCAGTTTCCTTATTTCATCAGCCTTATTACCCGGAAGAACATCCGCCAGTACCTGATCAATTCCTAGCTGAGCGGCAATAGCTTGAGCCGTACCGTAGTTATCACCGGTGACCATCATCACTTTTAAATTTCTTTTCTTTAAATTTTCAATAACCTGTTTAGCCGAAGCCTTCGGTGTATCGGCTAAAGCAATAATACCAAGAACATTTTTTTCAGATGCGATATAAACTACAGTTTTTCCTTCACTGGCAAGTATAGTCGCCCGCGTGTCCCAATCATCAACGAAAATACCTTCGCTCTTCATAAAAAAGCGATTGCCGGCAACGCTTGATTTATTTTTGATAAAAGCTTTCGCCCCCATACCCGATACGGCCTCAAATTTTTCAGCCACAACAATTGCAATTCCATCTTTTTGAGCTCTTTGTAGAATGGCCTGCGCCAGCGGATGCTCCGAGTTTTTCTCCAGCGCTGCGGCATAAGCAACAACCTGTTTTTCATCATAACCTTCTGCCGCCGCAATGTCGGTTATGGCCAGTTCACCTTTAGTCAGAGTGCCTGTTTTATCGAAGACGACAACTGAAAGCTTATGTATTTTTTCCAATGCTTCGCCGCCTTTGATCAAAATCCCATTCTGCGCTCCGAGGCCGGTGCCCACCATGATTGCCGTCGGAGTGGCCAGTCCCAGCGCGCAGGGACAGGCAATCACGAGCACTGAAACAAAATTAATCAAAGCGCGGCTGAAATTACTTTCAGCAGGTAGAAAATACCAGATAGCAAATGTAATAAAAGCGATGACAAAAACCGCGGGCACAAAAACAGAGGCAACTTTATCCGCCAGACGCTGAATCGGCGCCTTGGAGCCTTGCGCCTCTTCCACCAAACGGATGATTTGCGCCAAAGCGGTTTCGGCGCCCACGCCTGTTGCCTGAAATGTAAAGCTGCCTGTTTTGTTCATAGTAGCGGCAAATACCTTCTGCCCCTTTTCTTTAGTTACAGGTATGCTTTCGCCGGTCAACATTGATTCGTCAATCGTAGATTCACCCGATAGAATTATTCCATCAACGGGAATTCTCTCTCCCGGTTTGACAAGCAATGTATCACCGACCTGCACTTCCTCCACGGCAACTTCAATCTCCTGATCGCTTCTTACCAGATGCGCCGTTTTCGGTTTCAACCCCATCAGCTTTTTTATTGCCGTGGAAGTTTTCCCTTTGGCTTTGGCCTCCAGAAGCCTGCCCAAAAGGATGAGAGTGACGATCATTGCCGCTCCGTCATAATAAACATGAGGCATGATACCGGCGGTAGTAAAAAATTGAGGGAAGAAAGTTGCGGCAGATGAATAAGCATATGCCGAAAAAGCACCGACAGCCACCAGAGTGTTCATGTCGGATGTTTTTTGCAACGCGGCTTTATAAGCGCCCACAAAAAAACGGCTGCCCACCCAGAATACGGCGGGAGCGGTTAGAATAAACATTGCCCAAAGCATGGTCTGGCGTGGTATGAAATGCAGAAAACCAAACCAGTGCTGCATTGAACCTATAAAAATAATAATGCTTAATATCGCACCGCAGGTTACCTTTAATTTAAGATCTTTGAGTTCTTCGACGCGGGAAGCTTCAATGGGATCGGCAAGATTGTCTTTAAATTCGCCTAAGAATTCATAACCATGTTCGGTTACAACTCTTTCCAGTTCCGCAAGTCCTCCCCATTGTGCCGAATGTATAATTGTGGCACGGCCGGCAGCCAAGTTGACGCTGGTCTCCAGTACACCCGTAACTGAATTCAACGCATTCTCCACGCGCCGCACACAGGCAGCACAGGTCATTCCGCCCACGGAAATAGTGACTTTTGCCTGATCTGAACCGGATGTATCAATTAACGCCTCATAACCCAGATCATTTATCTTGTTTTGCAGTGCTTGGGCATCAAGATGGCTGCTTTCATATTCAACTATGGCTTTTTGTGAGGCAAAATTAACACTCGCGTTAAAAACTCCTGGAGTTTGACGCAAACCATCCTCAATGCGCCTTACGCACGAAGCACAAGTCATCCCATTAACGGCGAAGGTTACTTTATTCAACAACTTCGTATCCCGCTTTCTTCACTACTTCGGCGATAACCATCGGATCGACTGTCTTTATTTCCTCATAAGTCGCCATACCGCTCTTTAAATCGACGTTAACATCTTTGATTCCATCCAAAGCACTCAGAGCTTTAGTCACAGCCATTACACAATGCTGACAGCTCATTCCCTTTATCTTGATGCTTTTCATGAGAATAACCTCCTTATTTTACAATTAATTTAAGAACTTTTATTATAATAGCAAGATCAATCATTATTATCTTGTAACTTTTGTGCTCAAAACCGGACATCATATCTTGCTTGATTTAAAATTTGTTCTGTATTATTAATTTACATTAAGTTGCTACCCCGGTGATATTAGCCTGCGGGACAATTTATATGCAAGCTTAATTATCTTATTTCTACAGGATGGTAAATGATAATTCGCTGCTGGGGTTCTAGAGGCTCTATTCCTGTTTCGGGCAAGCAATATTTACGCTACGGCGGTAATACAACCTGCCTCGAAATCAGGACAAACGATGATAAGATATTGATCGTTGATGCCGGTTCCGGTATTCGTGAAGCAGGAAATCACCTGATCGCATCCGGTCGTCATGATTTCACTCTTTTATTAACGCATGCCCATTGGGATCATATTATGGGCTTTCCCTTTTTCAAACCCATTTAACTCACACAAAACCAATTTGAACGTCTGGGGTTGCCCTTTCGCTCAGGATTCCATAAAGGAAATGCTTGCACGCACCATGGAAGCGCCGAATTTCCCGGTAAATTTTGATTCAATTCATGCCAACATATCATATCAAAATACATGTATCGACTCCTATACCCTCAGTTCAATGATTATAACACCCATAGCTCTTAGCCATCCCAACCAGGGCTCGGGCTATAAGTTTGAAGAAGACGGCAAATCTTTTGTTTTTCTCACTGATAACGAGTTGCGTTTCAAGCACGAAGGTGGACTTGATTTTCAGAACTATCTTGAATTTTCACAGGGCGCGGATTTACTTTTCCATGATGCCGAATATAAAGAAGAAGAATATAAAAAAACCGGCGGTTGGGGACATTCCTGTTACAAGGACGCACTGAATCTGGCAATTGATGCCGGAGTGAAAAAATTAGGTTTATTCCATCACAATCAGGAAAGAATTGATGATGAGATTGACGCCATTGTGAATGATTGCCGGGAAGAGATCAAGAAGCGCGGCAAGAATCTGGAATGTTCCGCAGTCGGCCAGTCAATGGAATTTAAACTTTAATTTTTCGCAGTTCAATCCCGGAAATAAGAAAACATGTTTTTTACTCTGCATATATTATTAATGGCAATATCGACTTTTGGCATAATTGCCGGTGTCAGCGCCGCCATGTTTTTCCGCAAGAAGAAAAACTGGTTGAAAATTCATAAAACGGTCAATTTAATTAGTTCCATAGGAGCGGCGGCGGGAATAGTTATGGTCTTTATTTATATTACCAGTACGGGCGGTGAGCACTTTGACGGATTTCATCAGATTATCGGTTTGACTGCTTTTATTTCTGCCGCCGTCACAATGTTTCTTGGTTTTTATCAATTCAAAGCTAAAAATAAACCAGCCATTAGAGCGACACACCGCTGGCTGGGACGTCTCTCCCTGATGATGTTTCTGACGGCAATAATTATGGGACTAATACTGATAAATATAATTTAAAAAACCCTCGCCATTGAGATGATTTTATCCAAATATGTTTTTCCCTACAACCAGCGCTGAACTAAAAATATTAAAATGGGATAATCCCGATATTATCCTTGTCACCGGCGACGTCTATATCGACAGCCCTTTTATCGGTGTTTCGGTAATCGGACAAATTTTAGCAGAAGCCGGCTTTCGCGTGGGCATTATCGCTCAGCCCGACTGGCAAAGCAAAGCCGATATCTGCCGGTTGGGAGAGCCAAAACTTTTCTGGGGTATCACCGGCGGCTGTATGGATTCCATGGTCGCCAACTACACGGCCATAAAGAAAAAAAGGCTAAGCGATGATCTGACCGCCGGAGGAATAAATAACCGTCGTCCTGACCGCGCCGTTGTAGTTTACGCCAATCTGATTCGTCAATATTTTAAAGAAACCAAGCCGCTGATATTGGGCGGTGTTGAGGCCAGCCTCAGGCGCATTTCTCATTATGATTACTGGTCGGATTCCATCCGCCGTTCGATTTTATTTGACGCTCGTGCGGACATACTCGTCTACGGCATGGCCGAAAAAGCCATATTGGAAATCGCGCGAAAATTACAGCATGGCCGGGATATAAAAGACACCAAAGGAATTTGTTATATCTCCCCCGCTCCGCCGCCTGATTACATCGAATTGCCTTCTTACGAAGAAGTAACCGGGAATAAAAAATCTTTTATTCGAATGTTCAGCGCCTTTTATCAAAACAATGATCCGATCACCGCACAGGGCTTGTTTCAAAAGCATGGTCCCCGCTACCTTGTTCAAAATCCGCCGCAACCTAATTTAACCGTTGAAGAACTGGATAAAATATACGCGCTTAATTTTGCCCGCGACGTTCACCCCTTCTATCAAAAGCAAGGCAAGGTCAAAGCGATGGAAACGATTAAATTCTCGTTAACCTCTCATCGCGGCTGTTACGGTGAATGCAATTTCTGTTCAATCGGTCTGCATGAAGGTAGAACGGTAATCAGCCGTTCTGAAAAATCAATACTTCATGAAGCCAGAAAACTTGCAGCGCTTCCTGACTTTAAAGGCTATATACTGGATGTGGGCGGCTCTACGGCAAACATGTACGGCATTGAGTGTCAGAGAAAACAGATCAATGGAGCATGCAAAAACAAAAGATGTCTTTATCCTCAGGTATGCTCAGGTCTAAAAGCTGATCACAGCCGACAGATAAATTTGTTAAAAGAGTTGCGAAAGATTAAAAGTATCAAAAAAGTGTTTGTCGCATCCGGCATCAGATACGATTTGCTGCTCGGCGATAAAAAACATTGTGTGGGTTACATGCAGGAACTGGTTCAACATCACATTTCCGGCCAGTTGAAAGTTGCACCTGAACATGCCGCCCCAAATACTTTAAAACTAATGGGCAAACCGCAGGCACAGTCATTGTTAAACTTTAAGCAGATATTTGAAAAAACTAACAGATCATCAGGGCAGAAGCAATTTCTTACATATTACTTTATTGCCGCCCATCCGGGATGCACCGAAGAAGATATGCGCGAACTTAAATCTTTCGCCGGCAGAGAACTGAAAACCAACCCGCGGCAGGTGCAGATTTTTACGCCGCTTCCATCCACTTATTCCAGTCTGATGTATTTTACAGAAACTGACCCTGCAACCGGCAGAAAAATCTTCGTGGAAAAGAAAACGGAGAAAAAACAAAGACAAAAAGATATTGTTTTGAAGAAAATTAATTAAAAATATCCAGATTTTTTGCAAAGAATTTTTTTTACAGCTCTTCAGTGGCAGGTATACGATTCATCAACTAAGACAATCATTTGTTAAATTTCGCAAACATCCAAAACGGCATACCAACGGGGTTAAGCTGTGTATATTTTTGTTTACACGAAATGTAATCTTCCAGTATTTTGATTGATTCGCCGGGCGTATCGACAAATTCCACACCTATTTCATAAGATTCATTATCAATGATAATTTTGTTCCATTTTACTTTTCCAAAAGCGATTACATTCCGGCGCAAATTCTTCAATGCTAAATTTATTTTGAGGAGGGCATTGACAGGCAAAAGAATGTTGGTCTGGATTCTGGCACCGCCCACAGATATATCCTTGGTGAAGTTATAGAGGACTTTCTCTTGAGGGGTATTTTCTCCTCCGGAAACAATAGTTATGGTGATCTCATTATCCTCTTTCAGGCGGTCCGCTCTCCTTCTCTCTTCCTCATTCGATTTTTCCGCGCTCTTTTTTTTGCTTCCCCCTGATGGTTTCGCTTTTTTTTCCTCTTGCATAAAGATCCATTCTCCCTCTTACTTCAGAATTATCTTTTTCACTCTCTACATTAACACTGCCAATCAATTTGTCGAAATATATAAAAATATATCTTGTATGTCAATGAAATACATACGGCAAAACATAATGAATTGTGTTATTTCGGATCGAAAGGTGGCGACTTACATGAGAAATGCTGTTAAATCCGTCCATATTTATCTTCGAACCGTTCAATATCGTCATCACCACAGTATTCACCCGTTTGCACTTCGATAAATATTAAATCTTCGTCGGAAGAATTCTGAACGCGGTGTTTTGATTTTTGAGGTATATCAATTGAGCTTCCTGCATGTAATGATTTTTTTTTGCCGTCAACAATCGCCATTCCCTTTCCTGCAACAACAAACCAGTGCTCGGAACGATGATGATGAAGCTGTAAGCTCAGACATCCACCGGGTTCAACGATAATCCTTTTTACTTTATGATCAGGGGCATCCAATAATACTTCAAAATTACCCCAGGGACATTTAGTAACTTTTTTCATTTTGCCTCGTAAATTTTGTCTTTTTAACTAGCATAAATTTAGATTAATGAAAAGGCCTTTCCGACTCGCTTTAGACAACAAATTATGGTAATAATGCAAACAAAAAAGGTGTGAATGGCGCCACATATTTTATTGTGGGAATAATAACACGGGAAGCTTTCGGAAAACATTTTGATGAATATAACTTACCAAATCAAGAGAAGCAGGAAAAGAAAAAAAACGATTTCCCTCCAAATCAACCACAAATCCGGGTCGGTAGTCATTGCCGCACCTTACTTTACACCGATGGATGAAATAAACCACTTCGTGCAGGAAAAACAAAACTGGATAAATAAAACGATACAGAGACACAAAGAGGAAGCAATTAACAATAAAGCACCGGAATATAAAACGAGCGAAAAGTTCTACTATTTGGGTCAATCTTATCCACTGGAAGTATTTTTTGAACCTTTTGATACGGCCGGCGTTTTTTTCTGGAATAATTGTTTTTACCTTAACGCGCAGGAAAATAGAAATTTAAGAAAACATTATTTTTCTCATGGTATAAGAAAAAAGCACGGGAATATATTTGTCAACGTGTTGATTTTTTCAGCAGGAAGCTTAATTTGCATCATGGAAACATTACGATAACGTCAGCCGGGAAACGATGGGGTTCCTGTTCAGCAGATGACGATCTTTCCTTCAGTTTCCGGCTGATGATGGCTCCGCCGGATATAATTGATTACGTGATCGTGCATGAGCTGATGCACATCATAGAAAAAAATCATTCGCCGAAATTCTGGCAACGGGTAGATTCCGTCATGCCGGAACACAAAACACAGAAACGCTGGCTCAAAGATAACCATCATAAATTTATACTCTGAGCCATTTGATGAAAGGACTAAAATAATATCTGCATGGGAAACATCGAAACCGTTGATTTGAAGCATCATGATTGTTTGACAAATCGTTTTCATAAAATGAATTTACAGATTTCCGATTATACCTTCGCCAATGTTTATTTGTTCCGCAAGATAAGCAATTACGAATTCCTGTCAGTGGACTGCGGATTATTTGTTTCCGGCCAGAATAAACAAAAACAAAGTTACATAATGCCGTTAAACGATCCGCGCGGTTGCGATATTAAAACCTTTAATGAAATTTTAGATAAACGAAATTTTTTCTTTCCTATTCCTCAGGAATGGCTTTCTTATTTCCCGGAGGACAAATTCATCATCAGCTACGATGAAAGCGAATCCGACTACATTTATCTTACCGAAAAAATGGCAAGTTTTAAGGGGAAACAATACCTGCGCCATAGAAACCACTTACACCAGTTTCTATCTTCATACGTGCCTGAAAGCAAACCAATATCGGCAGATAATTTTCAGGACGCGATGACTGTGCTACAGAAATGGCAGAACAATTCCAAATCAACGCCGGATAAAACCGATTTTGAGCAATGCAGTGAGGCGCTGCAAAAATTCTCCGGGCTTGCGCTCCGGGGAATAATATATTACATTGTCAACGAACCGGCAGGATTTATTATCGGTGAAGCTCTTAATACGGACACATTTTGCCTCCATTTTGCCAAAGCATCCACGAAGTATCACGGCATTTACGAGTTCATGTTTAACGACACGGCAAAAAGATTGCAGTCTCAATATAAGTACCTTAATCTGGAAGAGGATATGGGCAATAAAAATCTGCGCCGGACAAAAAGTTCCTATGGAACTGAATTCCTGCTGAAAAAATATCGCGTCAGCGTAAGATAATCCGGAAAGCATTAAACAATGAGCGAATATATTAACATAACATCACTTAGGGAAGGCGATCAGGGAGTTATTCATTCCATTGAAGGCGGCGCTGCTATAACCAGCCGTCTGGCCGGAATGGGCATAGTAACGAATGCCAAATTCCGTATCGCTCAGGTCAGCGGCGGCCTTATCGTTATTCAGGTAGCAAACACAAGAATTGCGCTGGGCCAGGGAGAAGCGTCAAAAATAATGGTTTATAAAATCGATCCCGACGACGAAGTCTGCCTGCCGCCCATCGAAAAGGAAATCTTTGTAGCCCTTGTCGGACAGCCCAATGTAGGAAAATCAACCGTGTTTAATATTCTTACCGGTTTGTCCCAGCATGTCGGCAACTGGCCGGGGAAAACGGTAGAGAAGAAAGAAGGAACCCATCGCGCCGATAATGTTTTAATCAGAATCGTCGATTTGCCGGGAACTTACAGCCTGACCGCGTTTTCTGAGGAAGAACGGGTTGCCCGTGATTTCATTATCAAGGAGAAGCCAGATCTCGTAGTGCTCATATTAAACGCGGCGGCGTTGGAAAGAGGACTTTATTTGTTATCCGAAGTGCTCCTGCTCAATCGTCCGGTAATTTTGGCCATCAACATGCTGGATGTCGCTTCCGATCAAGGAATCGAAATTGATACACGAGCATTGCAGGATTCGCTGGGAATACCGGTTATTCCCATGGTGGCCAAACGCAACAGCGGCATCAAAGAACTGGTGAATCAAATTGCAACAATCGCTTCATGTGAATATAAATATAACCCTGAATTGCCGGAAGTCTCCGCCGATCATCAAGATATTTATGAGGACATTTTGAAGCAGGTCCGGCCTTATATTCACGAGCCTTACACATCCGAATGGGTTACCATAAAATTGATGGAAGGTGACCCGGAAGTATCAACAATGGTGGAGGGCAAGGCGCAAAAATCCGCGTGGGATGAGATACTGAATCTTCTCATCAAGCATGAAGACGCACTGCATGCCGTTGTCAATGGCCGTTATGACTGGATTGAAAAAATCAGTAGGGCAGCTGTCTCCCGTTTTAAAATGGGGCAGGTAGTGCTGACCGACAGAATTGACCACATTCTGACGCGTCCGATTCTGGGCATTCCTATTCTACTTGCGGTCATGGCCTTTGTCTTTTTTCTCACCTACGCGGGGGGAGTTCCGCTGCAGGGCTGGCTGAGCGATCAAATTCAGCATTTCATAAAATTCTGCGAACCATTTACAACCGGTTGGCCAGCATGGCTTCAGGGATTAATGCTCAATGGGGTCATCGGCGGCGCCGGCTCTGTACTCACTTTTCTACCGATTTTGCTGATCTTTTTTGCCATCATGGCTTTTTTGGAAGATATCGGCTATATGGCACGCGCCGCTTTTGTCATGGACAGAATCATGCATCTTGTCGGCCTGCATGGGAAAAGCTTTATTCCAATGTGTCTGGGATTCGGCTGTAATGTCCCCGCGGTTTTGGGCGCAAGAATTATTGAAACACGCAAGGCCCGGATGATTACATTGCTACTTATTCCGTTTGTTCCCTGCACCGCCCGGCTGGCCGTATTGACGCTTGTCTCTGCCGCCGTTTTCGGTTCTAACGCCGCTTATGTATCCTGGAGCATTCTGGCTCTGAACATTGCGGTGCTCGGTATCGCCGGTATTTTTGTCAATAAGACTCTCTGGAAACAGGACGCGCCTTTTATCATGGAGCTGCCCATCTACCATAGCCCCGATATAAAAACGATCATGATGGTCATCTGGTCACGAACAATATCCTTCATCCGCAAAGCGGGAACTGTCATTCTGGGTGTATCCTTAATTGTCTGGCTCCTGTCTTATTTCCCATCAGGAAACGTGGAAGACAGCTTTCTTGCTTCGTTTGGGAAATTACTTCAGCCGCTGGGTGTCCCGTTGGGATTGGATTGGAAAATGATTACCGCGCTTTTAACCGGCCTGGTGGCAAAAGAAAATGTTGTGGCCACGCTGGGAGTTCTTTATTCCGTGGGCAGAGAAGGCTTGACCAATATACTGCCCACCATCATGAGCCCGGAATCAGCCGCAGCATTTCTTGTGGTGATGATGCTCTTTATTCCCTGCGCCGCTACAATCGCCGTGTTGAAAAAAGAAATGAACAGTAATAAATGGTTTTATTCCTCTATGGCTATGACGCTCGTTGTTTCCTACCTGGGCGGAATAGCAGCATACAACTTTGTCAAATGGCTGGGACTATAATATAAAATACAAGTTCAATAACTCCATTTGTCATGCCGGAATTGATCCGGCATCCAGTAATGATAAATTTGGATTGAAAAATTTTTCTTGACATCTTTCATCACCGGTATTATTTTATAGTCAAACATTGCTTGTGACTCCAGTTGAAAGATGGACATAAACAGGCCCTGGGGATCTGAAAAAGTTGGTCTCCTGAGTAACCACTCATGGAG
>JQDQ01000017.1 GCA_000747625.2 Smithella sp. SCADC | reverse complement strand
TGACGGCTTTCTCACGGGGTGTTTTGGCTTCAATGACAGCTTTTTGCGCAAAAGCCTGAACCTCCGGCGCATTGCTGTCGATAAATTCTGTCGGTTCTAAATATTCTTCGTACATCATGCCTATTTAAATTAAGTGTTATATTTCATAAATTCCATGATTATTTGTCATTGCGAAACGCCTCTCAGGCGTTGTGGCAATCTTAATTAAGTATACTTGTCCCCCGAATTCCTCTTGTATGTCAAGGGAAAAGGGTCTGGATTCTTTGAATCGCGCTATCCAGGTCAACCGTCATCGAATCGGCGATCTTCTTTTCAATGACGCAAATCACACTTTCGTTTATCCGAATCCGGTTCTTTATCTCTTCGGTCGTGCCGTAACGTTGAATAAGATCTTCCACTCGTTGGACGAGGCTTACAATCCTGTCATGCATCACTCTCTTGTCGGCGTAGTTTACTATCTCCCGTTCCTCCAGTTTTCCCTGCGGATTGAAATCCAGAAGAATTACATGTTGCTTTACAATCTCGCCTACGCGCGCGAATCCTAACTCCCGCAAAAGTTCTCCGCCGGATTGATCATGATGTTCTTTTGTTTTCAGTGATCTCGTCTTGGTTATGTCATGAAGAAGCGCCGCCGCGATAACCAGATTTCTGTTTATGGGCACCGCTTTTTTGAGGTTGTCTGTTATTGCCAGGGATACACGCATCACCTGTAGGGAATGAGCGATGATGTTTGGCAGCATGCAATATTTTGCCATGAGTTCATCGCATTCCTCACGCGAAGGTATTCTATCTGTAGAAGACATAGGAACGTTTGGCATATTTGTCAAATAGTTATCATTAGTGTCAGGTTCACGCTGTCCCTAATTTGAAAATCTCCTCTTCCTTGAGGGGAGAGATCGGGTAAGGGTGAAATATTTCTTCTTTGTCATTCCCCGGCTCGCAGACCGGCGTATGCCGGTTGACCGGGGAATCCAGTAATTCTTAGCTTCTTGCAATGCATAACTGGTGAGGCTTTGCAGCATGAATCAGCGTCAAATGTCAAGGTTAAAGATTTGACCCCAAGACCCAAGCCCAAGACCCAAGACCTTCCGGATTTTTTTAGATCATTAATTTTTTATGCCCACTTTATTTTTTCCGTTAAAACATTTGTGTTTTGCATTCAAATTACCTGTTTTTAATGGGCTCATGGCTCCGTATTGCTCTGACCTCAGCACTTCAGGCATACCCCAATCCATATCGGTGGATCTTCGTTAAATTGTGCACAATGCAAAAGAGGTTCCACTGCGTATCATAGAAAGTAACGACGGAGAATCTTTGTGATGCTGAAAATGAAATGACGATGGGGCACCTTTTTGAGGACATCCAGACAGAGCCACTCCCCGAATTCCACCACGCGTTTCTGGTGGCAGGACGGGCAGAAGTGACGGCGCTTACACGAGAAGGCCAGTAAGTATTCGTGGCCGCAATCTTTGCATCGGATGCGGGCAAAGCCGTTGTGCAGATCGCCGCAGTCAAGATACCGGCAAATCACTTTCTCAATATAAGGCCGCCAGAAGCCGTACTGCCGCGAGAAACGGTCATCAACAGGCGCCTCTTTCTCCCAAGAAATCACCCTTGATGGAGGATTGCCCTTCATCGCCTCCAACATCTCCACGTCCGATGCGATATCAACCCCGGCGCAAAATGCCTTTCCAGTGCCCGTGAGGACACCCACCCACACGTCATCATCGTCTCTGAAATTCACCCAGTCTTCGCTAACTCATTGACAAGCTCAGGATTTAAACTTTTCAGGACGATTCATGGTAATATAAGCGATTTTATCTCATAGATGACTAACGACATAAATAACCTCTTTGGTGCTAACCCTTCAGAGTAAAGGCTACATCACAGCATTCATCGCCGGCTGCCACCGTCTTCAAGATAGAAAGCTCCATTTCTTCCCCTGTAGCCGCTTCAAAGGTCCCTATATCCATATTCATCATGGCCTCACATAACGGACGACCGGCACCGGCCAAGCCTAATGCACACCGTTCGTTTTTGCATCTAAGCCTTTTTTCTGTAAGTTCGAGTAGTGTTACCGGACTTTTACGCCGCTTAGCGCCTTCCAAAAAGGCGCTGCCAACACTCTTGAGGTCAAAGGAATCCAAATTTGTTCTCATCTGGTTTCCAATAGCCCTTCCCAACCTGCGGCACACCTCCCCTATAAGAGGCAGAACCTCATCGCCATACTTTTTATAAATCATACGGCTTAACAATACCAGTGCATCCCTCGCCGTATTTACCTCAACTTCTTTCAATGAGTCCATAATCACTAAGAACTTCCCCCTGTGCAAAGTCGGGCCCCTACAATTTAGCAGCGGAGTTCGCCTCTCCGAAAACTTCCCTCAACACATCGCATATTTCCTGAAGCGTGGCGTAATTCTTCACGCATGCCAGAATGTCAGGCATCAGGTTTTTCGACTCGTCCCCGGCGTCCCTCTTCAATGCGGCCAAACTCTCCTTCACTGCCTTGTTGTCCCGCTCCCGCTTGAGCTGTGAGAGGCCCTGAATCTTTCGCTCTTGCGCACTCGCCAGTAACTCGGCCGCATAAACTTCCTCCACGCTCCGCTCTACCCTGACGTCAAGCTCCTCCGGATCGGTAAAACAATTCACCCCGACAACAAAATCCTCTTTGTTCTCAATCCTCTTATATTTCTTATAGGCGCTCTGGGCCACCGCTTTTTGCAGGTAACCATTCGCAATGGCCCGCACGGCGCCTCCCATCTTCTCGATCTTATCGAACTCCTCCCGCGCCATCTCCTCAATCTCGTTGGTGAGCGACTCCATGAAATATGAACCCGCCCATGGATCTCGAACTTCCCCCACCCTGGCTTCGTAGATGAGGATGCGCGTGCCGTCGTGGGCCAGCTGCTGGGCCTCCAGGCTGTGCCCCAATCCCAGCGGTTCGTCGTAGGGCGGGAAGCTACCGGGTATTCCCCCGCTCATACCGGCGGCAACCCCCCCGACTATCGCCCGGCTCAGGTTGTTCAGCGGGCGCTGGAGCGTGGTGCTGGAGCAGCCGATGTGCGCCGTAGAAATCTGGCGGATTATCATGGACCGCGGATCTTTCGCCCCGAACCTCTCCTTCAGGAGCCTGGCCCATACCCTTCGCGCGGCCCGCTGGAAAGCGATCTCCTTATAAATCTCCATGCTCCCGCCGAAAGCATTGAAGGTGAATCTGGGAGCGAAAGAGTCGATGTCCAGTCCCGCGGAAACACCCGCCTCCAGGTAGGCGACGCCAATGGCCATGCTGAAGGCCAAATCCTGCTCCCGGGTGGCCCCCGCCTCCCGCATATGGTAACCCCCGATGCTCGTTACGTTGAACCTGGGCATATGCTGAGTGCAAAAAACAAGCGTGTCCCGAAAAAGCCGCAAAGCCGGCCCAGGCGGAAAAATGTAGGTGCCTCGCCCCACGTACTCTTTCAGAATATCATTCTGCGGAGTCCCCCGCAGCTTCGCCAGCGGCACCCCTCGCTGCTCCGCAAGCGCCACATACATCGCTATGATCACCGCCGCCGGGGCGTTGATCGTGAAATTGGACGAAATCCTGTCCAGATCAAGCTCACCAGTGTACGGCTCGTAGATAATCTCAAAATCTCGCAGGCTGTCTACCGCAACCCCCACGCGTCCCACCTCTCCTTCAGACTGGGGACCATCAGAATCGTAACCACACTGTGTGGGCAGGTCAAAGGCCATATTCGGCCCCCCCTTTCTGTTCATTTTGTGCATGCGGATTAAATAATCACGATAGTCCTCCGGCGTGCCAAACCCGGCGTATTTCCCCACGCTACCCTCTCCCCACTCAAAGCGCATTCCTGAAGCGGCAAGCGGGGCGGCAAGCGCCTGCCACCGAGGCACCGCATCATTTCCGGCTGTAAAAGGGTACTGCCCGGGAAAACCTACCTGCTCCAGAAAATCAAACTCCCCCAGCATCTCGGGAGAATAAAAGCTCGTCGGGTTCTCCTTGAGGCCATTTTTTTCCACGCAGCATACGGGACGGCAGGCTTTCCTTCGCCTGCAACCCGGACTCCGCTGCGATATGCCTCCATTGAACGTATATCTTTTCATGCCAGCTATCACAAGAGCTTGCCTTCCTGCTCCCTGAGCGCCGATTTCCTGATCTTGCCGCTCGTTGTCATAGGTAATGAATCTATGAAAACTACATGGGAGGGGTACTTGTGCTTGGCAACCTTGCCCTCAAGATATTTGAGGATCTCCTCCTTCGTCAGTGTTTCGCCCTTTTTACAGACGATAAAAGCTTTGCCTGTCTCACCCCACTTGTCGTCGGGGACACCTATGATGGACACCATTCCCGGATCAATCTTGGGATGATCGGACAAGACCTTTTCTATCTCCGCCGGGTAAACGTTCTCTCCTCCGCTGCGGTACATGTCCTTGATTCTGTCCACGATGTACAGGTAGCCTTCATCATCCACATATCCGAGGTCGCCGGTGTGGAGAACTCCATTTACAATGGTTTCAGCGGTTCTCTGTGGGTCGTTCCAGTAGCCGCTCATAACGGTCGGCCCTGTCGCCACGAACTCCCCAATCTCCCCAGGCGGAAGCTTGTTGCCGGAAGGGCCTTCGGTCCAGACTTCCGTGCAGAAGCCGGGCAGGCCGACGGAACCCTGCTTTCTTTCTGTATCTGCCCTAAGCACCATCGCCATGGCCGAATTTTCGGTCTGACCGAAGCCCGTCTGCACATGCAGTCCCTTTGCCGCCAGTTCGTCAAGGAGGCTCTTTGGCGTACGCTCCCCGCCCCCGAAGACCACCCTGACGCTGCTTAAGTCGATGCCATCGAACGCCTTGGCCTGTAGGAGCATCCGCCACATCGTCGTCAAGACAAAAACAACCGTCGGTCTGTGTTTTCCGATATCCAGGCCAAACTCACGCGGATCGAAAGTCGGACGCATGATAAGCGTCCCCCCGATGTCCAGGGTCGGCAGGGAGACTATGAAGAGGCCCCCTGAGTGAAAAAGCGGCAGCTGAGTGAGAAACACATCGTCCTGGCACATGTTCGCATATCGCTGAATCTGAATATCCTTAAAAAAGGTCTGCTCATGGGACAGCACGGCGCCCTTCGGATTGCCGGTGACTCCCGAGGTATAGATAATGGCCAAAGGATCGCTCAATTCAACCGGCTCGTCCATTTCAGGCTCACTCACGGGTTTATCTTTTGTCAATTCATGATAGTCACTCGCCCAGCCGCTATAGTCGGGAACATCGGGAAGTCCGCTTTTCATGACGATGTATTTGCCTTTCTCCACTGCCACAGAAGTGCGTATGGGGTCAACGTTCTTGCCGAACAAATCGTGAAACACGAGCAGACGGGCGCCGCTGTGGTTGAGCTGATACTCCACCTCGCGGGGAACCATACGGAAATTCAAGGGAACGAAGATTAAACCCAGTTTGGCGGCAGCCCCAAAGATCTCAAAAAACTCGGGACAGTTGCTAAGGTCTACGGCAATCCGGTCACCCTTCTTGAGGCCCAACGACTGCAAACAGTACGCAAAACGGTTGATCCCTTCGTTCATCTGTCTGTAGGTTACGGGTTTGTCCTGAAAAATAAGCGCAGACTTCTCAGGATTACGCTGCGCCCACTTACTGAAAATCTTACCAATGCTCCAACTCATTTTCATCTACCTCCGTATTTTTAATTCTGTA
Source organism: Smithella sp. SCADC (assembly GCA_000747625.2). Taxonomy (GTDB): domain Bacteria; phylum Desulfobacterota; class Syntrophia; order Syntrophales; family Smithellaceae; genus Smithella. The sequence goes on along the minus strand of JQDQ01000017.1, from coordinate 480 downwards.
GCAGGTTATAAAATCCAACAGTGATCAATGTTTGAAGTAAAAATCCCTGCCCCAAGTATGCGGTACAAGGCAACCCTGATGTACTTTAGCAAGCCTGATGTACTTTAGCAAGCACTGATTTTTATTCACCCTTAAATATTGGATCCCTTTTCTCCAAAAACGCTGTAAAACCTTCCTTAAAATCTTGCATTTTTAGGGTAAGCTCAAGCACATACGCTTCGTAATCAAGAGACTGGGACAGATCCCACTTGTAGAAATTCTGCAGCCCTCTTTTTGCGAAAGCGATGGGAAGCGGAGCATTAGCCCGACTTAGCGGATTGGCGGTAAAAACAAGAAAAAAGTCATTTAAAATCAATGCTGAAGGGGATTGCTGTTTGGCTGCCCCCAGTTTAAGCAATAACTCATCCCGGATTAAGGCCATGCCCTTGAGTTGATGTAACCGTGCCCCTAATCGTTTCAGTTGACGCCGTCGCATGGATC
>JQDQ01000016.1 GCA_000747625.2 Smithella sp. SCADC | reverse complement strand
CGTTTTTATCCTCAATTCGTATTGTCATGCCGAAAGTATAGCATGAATTATTTGTTTCGGCAACTATTTATGACGCTGTGTATAATAGCCATAATCTGGACATTGTACACAAAAAACGATGAACATTTTTTTCTACAGAAAATAAATAACATCCTAACAAAATATCGTGTTGCAACCGTCATTTCCTGGCGACGCCGCAAATTGAGACATTGAGTATTTGGCATTTGGTTGGGATGTATACCTTGATCATGAGTTTTAGCAGTAGATTAACAACAGACTGAGCAGAATACTGCACTAACTTCAAAAATGAGTTCCTGGCGATCCGGATACCAAATATGGAAACATCTGAAAAGCCTGCGCTACGCAACACGAAGCCAAGACTCGATTCGGTGAAGCCCACTTCATGCGTGAAATCCGCATAACGAATGTTCAATCCAACAAGCGGGTTAGCCATATTCGGCACCTCAATGAATGCAACACCTCCCGGAGCCAGTGCGGCCCTGATCGCTTTTAGGAAAGAGACGATTTGTGCCTTAGGAATATGCTCCAGCAGATGAAATGCAAAAATGCAATCAAAGCACTCAGTGTTCGCCATCAGGTAGGCGGTTGAATCTGCGACGACCTGTGTACGTCCGGGAACAATGCGATTGCAGTGCTCCGTAACTTCTAGGGAAAGATCAATCGCAAATATCTCCGTATACTTGCATTTGAGAAAGAGATATTCCAGCAGTTCGCCCAACCCTGGGCCAATTTCAAGCATTTTGGCGTCTTTTCGGGAAGGTAAGTATGAGCTATAGTTAGCTGCCAGAGAATCTATCCGCCGACGCCGAGATACTGCTGAGGCACCGCGTCCAAAATGATTACTCAGGTAATTGTCGTATGCATCGGACGAAGTTGATAGCTGCTGTTCGTTCATAAGAAAGTCTCTTTCATTATTTTTTTGATATGAATTTGCTTTCCCATTGGATCAATATAGGAAAAAGAAAGTTGTGTGTCAAGAAAATGTGGCCATAACATTCAGTATCTACTTATGGTTTGTTGCGCCAGTGAACTAAAGGTCGTTGCATGAAAAACATAATTTACATCCTGCATGACTGATAAAATGCTATCGGAATTGCGAACATCACCTACGAAAAACTTCACCTTTGGATTGGCCAAAGAAATACGCAAAGCTTCCTGTTTCTTTTCATCCCTGCTGAAAACTCTAATTTCCTTAATCTCTGTGTTAAGAAAACGTCGCAAGACGGCATTGCCAAAAGTGCCTGTGCCGCCAGTAATCAATTTTACTTTACCATTAAACATTTCTTTAACCTTTAAAATGACAAATTATTTTATCAACAGCATTAAGCACCGAATCAACCATAATTTCTCGAACTCTATCTTTTTTCGCCGAAATAGGTGCTTCAACAATTTCATTATGCGTACCCCATGGAGCACATCTGATTGGCTTTTCATATCCTATCAAGCTGACAGTTGGTGTTCCGACAACTCCTGCAATATGCATAAGACCAGAGTCATTCCCTATGATAAATTTTGCACTTCGAATTAGTGAAGCAGTCACCCCAATATTTAACTTATTTATTGCATTGATAATATACCTATCTTCATATTTATCAATTTCAGACGAAAGATCTTCCTCATCTTTACCACCAATAAAAATAACTGGAAATTCATATTTTTGACTAACATATCTTGCGACAGATAAATAATTTTCAAGTGGCCATCTACGAAACGATTCCATTATATTACAACCAGGATGAATCAAACAATAGCTATGATTCTTAGATTCAAATTCCATACTAATAATATTTCTCATAGTTTTATCGTTTGTTTCTTCGATTGCAAAATATGTATTTCTAACTATGCTTTTTATAGAGATACTGCGGCACAAATCAAGATTTGATTCTACTCTGTGCTGATCATAGTTTGCAAGAACAGGACAATCGTAACCAATCACTTTGTTATAAAATGAATTTTTGTTCGGTGTCTCGCCTACTCTGTAATTAATGCCCATCATGTAAGTTAGGATCGGGCCTTTTAGAAAATCAGTATCCGTAGCCGTAAACGATAAATCAATTTTTTCAGATCTTAATTCATTAACAATTTTGAATATGCTTAATAAAGATTGCTTACCTGGATCGAAATGAAAGAATTTATCAATAATAGATGATGCTGAAGCGCCAAAAACACTTTCCATAAAAGAGTTCTTTACTAGCATAAATATTTTTGCACGCGGGTATTCCTTTCTTACAGACATGATTAACGGTGTAGTGGTTATTACATCGCCTAAACCATTCAAGCATATGATTAATATCTTTTGGACGCTGTTTCTTTGAAATTTCTTCATTTTGAAAAACAAACTATCATAAAATGGAAACCGAATCTGCCTATGATTTGTATCGTAAGATCTTTACGCAGTTTCAGTTTGTGCTGTGATTCAATTCCCCTTTGATTGCTTTCAGGGTTACTTTAGTCTTAAAAGATCGTACTGTCTTCGTATACTTCGTAGCCTGCCGATATCTCCTTTAGATATCGGCAGGCTCTCATGTATCTTATTGCACTGTCTGGTTTTTTGAGAGTATTATGCTTTCTTTTGAATAACCGTTTCTATAGAATATTCTCCGTCACTATGAATCTCTGGATTCGAAATGGTATGCCCTTCTTGACATTCCTTGGCATAAATTATTTCAAAATTTACGAGTGATCGTTGAATTAATGGCATAATTCCAATTGTATTGGGTGGATCATCCGTGTCTAACAAAAAAAAGTGTTTATGATCTTGATTCCAATGTGAAGGTAGGGTTTTTTTCTTTTCGTACAAGTCACGATGCGGCACATAGAGAATAAGGTATCCTTTTTTCTTTAAAACCCGCCACCAATTCTCCAATGCGATTGCAGGATCTACCATATGCTCCAAGGTGTGGGATGAGTAAACAAAATCAAATTCCTCATTCTTCATGCCTGAAAGAAACTGGGCATCACCCTGTTCCCAATCCCACCCATGACAATTTAAGGACAATAAGTCAATTCCACATCCAATATCCAATCCTTTACCCCTGCAATACTTCTCGAAGAAGCCTTCTTTCAGCCGCCTTGGTTTGGCCTTCGACGTTTCACCAAGTAGGCGGCTTGTCCATTTGTAATATATTAATTTTGCTTTTGGCCTGATTTTTATAGGCACAAGGGATTTGATTAATTTTATGAACATTTCTTTTTTATTTCAACCTTCTAATTTTTATAGGATCATTCATCAATGGCCTTGATCGTATTGCCAGAATTTTAAAAAATCATTAAAGGAATTAGTTAAATTAACCTTCAAATCTAAATCCTGCAATATTTGAATATCAGTCGAGTAAAAGCCTGTATTTACAAACAGCGTTTTATCGTTTACGCTCGAATAGAAAAGGACTCTTTTTTCTTTCTTCATAAAAAATTTTGTTACCTTTTTGCCTTAATTACGTTATGTCTTAATTGTATCGTTCACTCAACATGCCGATTTGATTTTCAGCAACTGCCCAAAAATCCAGTCCCTTGTTACCGGCGTGATAATAGCTGTGATTGCAAGTGTTAATGCTGATATTATCGACAAATATATCAGCAACGTAAATTGCGCCATTGAAGAGTGGATAAATAATTTCCCTGAAACAGCAATTAATGAAGCTGCGGCAAGAGGGATCAATACATCCTGCCAATACCAGCGCCATTTTTCTTCCTGTAATAATCGGCGATGCATCAGGGGAATTTCAAATAGCAAATAGCCTACGTTTAAAATCAGCCAGACGCTTGCCGCCCCGATAGCGCCATAGGTGGCCGTCATATAGATTATAAGCGGAACAAATAAGCCGACTGCCACCAAATCTCTGAAAAATGATAATCTGGTCCAGCCGAATGACCATTGCAATGCATGGGGAAGATTCATAATGGCGTTAAGAGCTGTCCCGCAAATGAGAATACTCACCAGCAAGTACGATCTTTCCGCAGTTACCGGGTTTTGCGTCCAGAGCAAAATGATTTCATAAGAATACAAAGCAACAACAATGGACGCAGGTAAAATCAAAACAGCCATAAACTGACAGCCTTTATGATAAAGCTGTTTTAAACTTTCCTGATCGTTGAGAGAAACTAATTGGGTGAATCGGGGATAAATACTGGAGAACAGCGGCCAGCTTAAACGCAGTGGTATAATGGCAATTAAGCTGGCCAGCGCGTAATAACCGAACATTTCCAGCGTAAGCATTTTACTTAAGATCAATTTATCCATTTGAGTCAGAATTATTCCCAGGATAGTGGTGCCGCCCATCCCGGCAGCAAACCTCCAAATTCCATGGAGAAGTTGTTTTTGAAAAACAGCCCGATTCCCTGCCTTTGGCAGACTTAACCAGAAAAAAAGCGTCAAAAGAAAAGTATGTATTACACTGATAACAATCTGCCATAAAAAAAATGCCTGAATTGTGGGAGAAATCAGCCACAGAACAAGAACGGCCCCGCCACCGCGTAATGTGCTCATGCCAATATTGATCCCATTTAACAGGACTTGCCTCTGAAGCCCCATAAGCCCGCTGGCGTAGAAACTGATCGGCCATTGCAGCATAATTGTAAATCCCATTATTAAAACTGCCTGCTCAACAGTTGCGGATGATAATTGTTCTGCTCTGACCCAACGATGAGCAATGAAAGGCGATGCTGCTATGACAGCAATTCCGATAACCAATGCTATACCCCAGTAAATAATTTCCAGGGTTCGCACTAAATTACACACTTCCTGTTCTTTGTCCGGCAGCACAGAAAGACGCGCCATTTCACGGTTTAATGTGCCGCTCAGCCCCATATCTAAAAGTCCGGTCATCACCACCTGGAACATGGCAAAAATACCAACCAGGCCGTAGGATTCCACACCCATAAATTTTATATACAGGGGTACGAAAACAAATCCCATAAGGGCTTGCCAACCATTACCGAATAAATTTGCACTAATATTTTGTTTGAGCAGGCTCATAATTAAATCTTTGCAAAACCCCTCTATTCGTCATTTCGGACGCAAAACCCTGTTACACTTGCGTAATTGGAGCCTCACTGCCACTTATTTTTCTGTGTTTTCCAGTAATCGCGAAATGTCAATACTCGTTCTTTCTGCTCTGAAGAAAAGAGAAAAGGCTCAATGTCCCTGGACAGAAAATTCAAATCGAGTTCCTGTAGTCTGTCATCAAATAGTTTTAAAAATTGCTTTTGATCAATATCCATACATTTGGCAATGTAGCTAAAATCCGGTTCGGCCAATCCCATTAAGTAAGATACATCAAAAAGGTCTCGACCTTTTTCACGTTTCCGTTCCAAAACAGTCATCATTTTTTGAGCAAGCAGTACTGCTGCTGGTGCCGTGCAAATTTGCCGATATAAAGCAAATCTATTGATTATATAGCGCTGCGGCTCGTAATTTTTTTCCTTGGCTTCGGTGTCGATGCGTATCAGAATTTTTCTCGAGCTTTCAGGGCTAATGCCTGATCGATAGAGGATGTCAGGAAATTTTATATAACAATGGTATGCGCCGCGCTCGACAAAGCGATATTCAATCACAAAGCCTTTCTTAGTCATATCCTTACAAGCGGTTTTCAACAATGTTTCGAATTCACCAAAAGATAGACCGAAATTGTCAAAATCCAGATCTTCTGAAAAGCGTTGATTTTGGTAGAGAATGCGAATGGCCGTGCCGCCGATGAAGCTTAGCGCAGCCGATGCCTTCTCCTTAAATATCGAGTCCAATATCTCATGCTGTAAATATTCCACAAGAACGCCCTGAGGATTTTTCCGGCGTAAGGGTAACGGAAAATAATCGGAAAGTTGATCTATTGTAAGCATCGCAAAGCCCAAACTTTCATTTTCTTTACGTCAAAAGCTGAAAGATATTTAAGAAATTTATCCGCATTTAACTTTTCTTTGATCATATCCATGTTGAATCGGACATTATCAAAGTCCGCTTCGTTTCTGATTTTGGATAGATTTAAATAAAGGTAGTCCAATAAAGCTTTCTCCGGCTCAGCCAACAGATAATGACCGTGTTCTGTTTTTATTTCCGTATATCCCCAGAAAAGTTCTGGTTTGATATGCCGATACAGAAATGTGCCAAAGGTGTTGGTAAATTTTCTGTTGATTCGTGCGGTCAGACTGACATAGGCATAGACCATTTCAGGTATAAAACCATGCCAAGACAGTGCACTTTCAAGGCTTAGATAGCTCGGCTCGTAGAGAAATGACGCGATTTCTTCGCCTTTAATTTTTTCTTTGTCCTTCGCAAAGGCATACATTCCATTTTTTAAACGCAGCAAATTACCTTTCTTAACCCACAAACTAATCTGATAATCGAAAAGTTTTTGCCCATCCAGCAAATGATCCCCCCGTGAAAAATAGGGGGCTTGAATAGTTTTCAATAAATCTTCATATTTCATATTCTTATTATAATTAATAATATAATGAAATGTCAATAGTCTATTGTAATGAAGAAGATTTTTCTACGATTACCCCTGCCTTTAACCTGTTTGCCGCTGATCGGCTGGTTGTGATCTTTGCAATACTCCTTTATTCTATATCGTCATTCCGGGCGCATAGCCGGGTTATGGTCTGATTGGATCAGACCATACAATATCAACCTCCGCCAGCGGAGGACATTGGCCAAGGTTCTCTGCCGGAATGGCAAAAGTGAGTATACAAATCATGCTATCGCGTTACACTTTTTACGCTGTACCATAATTGACCGGTGATTTCTTTCAAGGCAAGAGAAGTTTTATAAAGCTCTTCTGACTGCGGCATGTACCGGATAACGACGTTTTTCCCGGGCGATGAATATAAATAATGAGCAGGCAGCGGCACAACATTAGTAAAATATTTTTTGAATTCATGCTCGCTGCGCTTCATATGGAAAGCCGAAGTGACAAGGCCGATATTAATTTTTTTATCGCCAAACATTTTATTTACTTCACTCGCATTTTCCGAGGTATTTTTTGAATTAGGTTCGATTCTTATTTTTTCTTTAGGAACACCCAAAGATTCCGCTAATCTC
>JQDQ01000015.1 GCA_000747625.2 Smithella sp. SCADC | reverse complement strand
ACTATCGCAGGAAACATACGCTGATACAGCAGAAGGACCAGATAAAAGTGCCCATGGTCTGATAAGAATTTTTGCACGATTTTTGGGAGATTCTGGGTTGACGAAATGCATTTTATACCACTATATGGTCAGGCTGTTCGTTGTTAAGCATTTTTACTACATTTCTTGCACATATTACACTTACCGCATTAATTGCCTCTTTAGAATACATTCCTATATGAGGTACAACAGTTACATTATCCAAAGTCAAGAGCGGACTGCCGGTTGGCGGCTCTTTTTCGGTAACATCAAGTCCTGCTCCTGCCAAATGTCCGTTTTTCAGATATTCATACAATGCCTCTTCATTGACAATACCGCCTCTTGATGTATTTATAATAAAGGCTCCCTTCTTCATCATTTCCATCTGTTCTCTGCCGATGAGATTTCTCGTAGCGTCATTCAAAGGCACGTGAACAGATATAAAATCAGACTGTTTTATAACATCTTCAAATGTAACAAGACTTACATGAGGAAATCCGTCAGGCAGATCAGTTACATACGGATCGTATGCCAATACTTTCATGCCAAATCCTCCGGCCCTTTTGGCCACATTCTTTGCAATTGCTCCGAAGCCTATAACGCCTAAAGTCTTATAGCAAACATCAGTGCCGATTACTCTCTCCCATAAACCATCTTTCACCCTGCTGGCAGCAAAAGATATCTTCCTTGCCACATCCAGCATCAATCCAAAAGCGAGGTCAGCTACAGCATTTGAATTTGTAGCGGGTACATTTGTTACACGTATATTATATTTCTTTGCGGCTTCAAGGTTTATATTGTCTAATCCTGCTCCATGCTTGCATATTATTTTGAGTTTCTTTGCCTTTTCCATCGCCTTTGGGGAGAATTCATGAGCACCAATTATTAGCGCATCATAATTCCCGATAATACTCTGAAACTTCTCTTCATTATATTCATCATTTTGAAAATCTACTTCAATACCGTTTTCTTTAAAAATATTAAGTGGTTCTTCACTTACCTGTCCAAAAGACCTTGAGGTTATAAGCACTCTTTTTGACATAGCACTCCTCCTTTTTTTAGTATTTCAATAAACCCCTTTACCGCAAAGCTTTCTTTCCCTGAAGCTACCAGAGTCAGTATCTCGAATTTCCGTTCCAATTCTTTTAATAGAATTTCATATACTTTTGCGATATTACTGCTGCTCGCAATGATAACTCTGTCTACTTCCTTCCATTTTCTTTTCACTGTATTTTCAAAACCTAATACTACTCCTCCGTTAATTACACCTTCCAGGTAGGATTTTCTCTCAATTTTATTGGAAGCATTAAAAATTTTCATTGCATGAGCTATATATAATGCTCTATTGAGCGAGTACTCATTTAGATTCCTGTAGCCCTGTATCACCATCTCTTCGTCCAACTGGTCAACCTCAGAACTAATAGAACTGGACAGTATAGTACTAGTGGATATCGCATGAAACAGCTCTCCTGAAAAAGTTGACAGGATGTCATGAAATATACCTTGCTTTACATATACAATATGCGTATGAGATCCCGGGAGGAAAATTGCTGTGTTTCCCCTCTTCCACTCATCAGAAAGATCAGATAGTATTCCGAAAACCTCAATTTCTTCTCCACGCATATTGTTTGCAACGGAAATATTGTATTTATCTACTTTAAAGCCCTCAGCAATGGTTTTTGCCCCCCTGATAAGGTGTATATCCCTTTTAAAGAATTCACCTTCATAGTGGGTATACATAGAGCTATACAGTTTTTCTACCGTAATAGGAGTAGATAGGTGAGGCACTTCTTTGATTCCAAATGGGCTTGTAACCATGCCTGATGCATATACCCCCTCTATCTGCGCATCATTCAGCCCATTATTATCAAGGATTCTATCATACAGTTCCTTAAGCCCTTGAAGCAGTACCTGATTGCTCCCAGCAATTGAGGAATCTTTTGACCCTACATTTTTTTGAGCGACATCAACCATTTCTTCATCTTTTAGCAAGTAAACCCTTGTATTTGATGTGCCTGAATCAAAATATATATTATACATATTTATGACTCTTCAAGCTTCTTGAGATATGTTTGTGCTACCAGTGTTATTTTATGATACTCTCCTGAATAAATTGCCTTCTTATCAACAAGGTTTCCGCCTACTCCTACTCCTTTTGCCCCTGCTTTTATAAACTGGTTAACATTATCTACGTTTATACCGCCTACAGCAACTACTGGGATGTGGCTTAATGGAGAAAGCACTGCTTTTATATATTCTATCCCCAAAATTCCTGCTGGAAAGAGCTTCACAATATCTGCACCGGCATTATATGCAGCCACCATTTCTGAAGGAGTAAAGGCGCCAGGTATAGAAATCTTTCCTAATTCTTTTGTCCTTCGAATGATATTTATATCAGTATTAGGAGATATGATGTATTCTGCCCCTGCATCTACCGCTTTTTGAACCTGGTCTTCTGTAATAACTGTACCCGCCCCCAAGCAAACTTGTCCATCATATTTGCTTTTAATAAGCTCCAGACATTTTAGAGTATCAAGAGCTTTGCTTTCGTCTTCCTGATTAAAAGTTACCTCAAGCAGCTTTATGCCACCTTCCAAGAGGGCACCCACTGTATCCAGGATTCTGTCAGATCCAATACCTCTAATAATCGCGACGATTTTACCTTTAAAAATCTCATCTTTAATATTGCTAGCCATAATATATTCTCCCTCTTTTCTAGTTAGCTAAAACAAATGACATTCTATTCAATGATCCTGATCCTGGTATCGCCCAAGGAAATAATAGCGCTTTTTGCCGAAGAGCTTGTTTCTTCATTCATGCCAAGCATTGCGAGCGTACGGCGTATGGATGGTGTTTTCAGTTCAAGAACAGGGCTGGACAAACGATCGGCATCAGCTCCTGACGCGTTATCCAATTTCATTTCGGAAGTGAGCGGCAGAAAACCCAGCATGCTACGCCTGCACGATTGTATCAACGCGGTGATTGCATCGAATTTACCTGCTTCAATCAAATCGGTCGGAACAATCCATGAGCCGCCGCAAGCAAGGACATTTTTAATGGTAAGGTATTCATTCAGATTGTTCTCCTGGATTCCTCCTGTAGGAATGAAAGTAACAGCTTGATATACCGACTCGAATGCCTTGAGTGCCTTTGTTCCCCCCGATACTTCGGCAGGGAAAAACTTAAGAATCGTTAGTCCTAAACTCATTGCCTGCTCAATGAGGGAAGGGTTGCTTACACCGGGAAAAACCGGAATTTTCTTTTCGATGCAATACGCGCAGATCTCGGGATTAAAACCAGGGGAAACGATGAATTTTGCGCCAGAGGACAAAGCACTATCGACTTCAGTTTTTGTCGTGACAGTTCCTGCCCCAACCACGATATCAGGATGACGTGAAGCGAATTTCTCGATCACACCTGCGGCGGCTTTGGTCCTGAAAGTAATTTCGGCAACGCGCAAACCGCCTGCCCTCAAAGCACCCGCTAATCCATCAGCGCGTTCCGCTGATTCAATTTTTATTACAGGGATGACACCTGTAGCAAAGAATAACTCTTTCAAGTTTTGCATTGAAACCTCCTGCAGAGAATGCTCATAGCGCAATCTTGACAATAACCTTTCCCTGAATCGGGGCTAGTAACATAGAATCGGGGCTAGTAACATATGATTATCCTTGGCATCAAGAAATCGTAGGCCGCGCCCTTCCACGGATATTCGGCATTACTGCCAGATAGTCGGACCCCGCCTGGGAAGCAGCGACCCGGCAGTCGGTTGTTCCGATTTCTACGCTGATGATTTCCTGAATATCAGTCTTCCTCCCGGACAAGGTTGCCAGCGGCATCAAACTTCATGGCTTGCGGCTCACCGACGACCGTAATACCGGCAATTGTCCTGGCTTCGGCTAGCATGGCCTCGGAGATCATTATCTCGCCTAAGTGCAACGTATCCTTTATCCTTACCACCCGTACCCTGGAATAATCGCGGGCATTGCAAGTCTTTATGGCCGCTCGGATTGCGTCGTAGTCCGACTCGAGAATTGTCGGCATATGGGTTGGCAGAACTACCGTCGAAGTCAGGCCGTTGGCGTAGGTCATCTGGAAATTAACCTTGTTCGCCAGCCGATGGGTGCCAAAATCAGCTAGCCCCATGCCGTTGGCGTTGCCGTGGGTTTTATCAGTTAGATCGAGCACTACCAGTTTTGATACATCGGGACCGCCGCTGGCGTAAGGCGTTGGGAAGCGACCGGTAATGTTGGGATCCATACCGTCTCCAGAAATATCCTTGCCGATCTGGTCGACGATCAGCACATCGATTTGTTTGAACATCAGGCTCGGCATATTCGCCTTCGCTTCCACTTGCAACTTGCAGTCGGTTTCGATGATATCAGCGGCCGGCACGGCCACTATGCGAGCAATTTCATCATAAGCATTTTCCACCGTTGCCAACCCGAAGAGAATGGGCGTGCGGGCCAGGGCGATTTTGGTCATGGCCACGATATGCTCGGCCATATATTTGAAACCATAAGAATGACACGATTCGGCGCCTTTTTGCTTACCAAGACCAATTGCCACCATTTTCACCAGGCCGCTCTCATTGGGACCGCGGAAGGCGGTATGGGGCTTGACGCGGGCGATAAAAACAATGCCGTCAGCGGAACATGCATTTTTGTCTATATACACCGGCAGGCCGTTGTCCAGACGGCCAATCTCTACAACCTCCATCGACGACACTATCGGACAGCCAGCGCTGGCCTCAGTTACCCCGAGGTTGGCCAGCACCTCGGTCTGTCCCTCGGCGGTCGCTCCGCCGTGGCTGCCCATGGCCGGCACGACGAAAGGCACCGCCCCTCGTTTTTTAAGTTCATCTACCAGCACCTGCACCAAGGTTGGCAGATTGGCCAGGCCGCGGCTGCCAACACCTACTGCGATGTGCATGCCGGGTTTTATGCTGTCGCAGATCCCCGGCTTTGCCAGTTCCTGTCTGACAGCTGCTTCAACGTCAGCCACTTTTTTGGCTGAAAAAGCCATCTTGACCTTAACCATCTTTGGAAGCGGAATACCTTCGAGCAACTCTTTGATGACATCCATGACAACTATGCCCTTTTAAGCTCTCACATGCAAAACTGTTAAAAATGCCATAACATATTGTTCAAGTCTTGCCAAACAGACCTTTTCCTTCCGTCGCCTTTTGTCAACAGCGGCGAAAATCTAGGCAGATCCTAGAACCAGATGCCTTGGGGCAACATCACTTCAAATACTTTCTCAAACAGGGCCCAGAATGCGACTGTAACACCGACCGCATATACGAGCGCAATAAGCCAATCCGTTTTCCTGATTTCTTTTTTCTGAAGAAGATAATTGGCAAAAATGAGGGGAATCATTGCCATTACAAATCCGATATATCTGATGCTGAAAATATCGATCGCAAACAACACGGTGAAGAAGAGCACGTTCAAATAGCCGCGTTCCTTTGCCGATTTGACTACTGACGCGCCTTCTGTGGCAGATGCTCTCGTTTTCTTTAGGTACTTGTTCTGTAGATACTTGCCGAGATCGATGATAAATACTATTGCAGAAAGGATTATCAGGACTATCGATAACGCTTTT
>JQDQ01000014.1 GCA_000747625.2 Smithella sp. SCADC | reverse complement strand
ACGATTGAAATTGAAGGACAGGAAAAACCGGCGTGCATTGCCCAGGCGCTGGGCATGATCTTCTTTTAAATTATTAAGAATAACAATGTCTTGCAGGGAACGGTCGCGACCGTTCCCTGCCTTCTGATCAGTTAAGAACCGCGCGGAATGTGACGATTTCCTGCTTCGCATTGCGGCTGATTCGACCTTCGCCTTCCAGATAGCGCAGATGGGCGATCGCTTCCCCCGTGGCAAACCATTTCTGGGCGATGGGAAAATCCTCCCAGGTTTCACAATCAATATCCCAGGTCATGCCGGCGGCGATGTCATAGGCATGGAGCGTTTCGCTTCCCAGAACGTCCATCACTTCATCGGCGCGCTCGCGGTGATGAATTTTCAATTCGTCAATTCTGCTTTTGAGATTCCCCAGGAAACCGCGGTGACCGGGCAGGACAAGGTCCACCGGCAAATGATACACTTTATCCAGGCTGGCCATGTAGTCGGCAAGGGAATTCGTTGTATAGGCCCACGATTCGATGTGCGGCGTGATATCAAAAAGGATGTGATCACCGGAGACGAAGATCTTCCTGTCTTTTTCATAAAGGCAGATATGCCCCTGCGTGTGTCCCGGCGTGGCGATGCATTGCAGACGGTAACCGCCGCATTCGATGACATCGCCGTCATCCAGCAGAGTAAAGACAGGCTTCTGTTTCGGACTGTATTTGAAACCGGGATGGCTGGCAAGCGCCTTCTGCAATTCATCGGCCGGAAACCCGTTGATTTGGGCAAAGTCCACAAGGGACTGCCAGCTCTGGTCGTCATCAAAGACCCGTGCATCAATCCGGCTGAAAAAAATCCTGCTGGTTTCCGACGCCAGCCGCGTCACAAGCCCGGTATGATCGGCGTGCATGTGGGTCAGCATAAAATCGGTTTTATTCAGATCCATTTCCAGTTCGGCTAATCCCTTCAGCATCGCTTCATAACAAACACTGCGGTTGAAGCCGGTATCAATAATCAGATTGCGGTTTTCGCCCTTGATCACATAGGAATTCAAATCCTTGAGAGGGCTATTCGGCAAAGGCACAACGATCCGATAGAGATTTTTTCTGATTTCATCCGCCATGAACAGTCCTCCTTAGATAATGTGACCCCGGGATAACGACGGCTGGGGCCGCGCCCCGCCGGTTCTTAATGATCTTCATCATCGTCCTTTGGCTCCTCTTGCTGTGCTTCCGGCGCAAAAAGGTCGCCGCTCAGATCCACAGGATAAAATTCATCCGGCAGCGCACTGACAATTTTCAGCGGCTTTACGGGAAACCGGGGCGACTGGGCGGACGGAACCGGCGGCGTCACACCACCGGACGAAGATTCCGGGGCGGGAGAGTCCATAGGGACGCTTTCCTTCAAAACAACTTCCGTCGGAACCTCCGCGGATTTTCTTTTTCTGTGGCGGGGACGGCGGCGGCTTTTTCTTTTGGGCGCTTCTTCAGCGCCGACCGTTTCCGCATCCGTTGCATCCGTCGTCGCAACCTCATCCGCTGCAGCGTCCGCATCCGGTTCGGTCTCTTCAGCCAGTTTCAGCAGGGGCATCCCCTGCATGACGCTGACTTCCAGCGCCTGTTCTTTAACGGATTGCTGAATTTCGAAATTATCCCACGCCATATCCGATCTTCCTTCAATGATCAGGCAGACGCCGAAACCGGTTTCCAGCTTCAAAAGCTCCGTTCTTTTATGGTTCAGAATGTAGAAGGCGATTTCATGCGGCAGGCTGACCTTCAACTCCGAGTAAATGCCTTTGACCGCTTCCGATTCGATTTTGCGAAACGCCCCCAGAGAGGCGTATTCCAGGGAAGGCCGAAGCCCGCTGCCTTTGCAATACGGACAGGTGGTGTAACTGATTTCCTGAATGGTGGATTGTTTTTTCTGACGGGACAATTCCAAAAGGCCGAACTTGGAAATGCGGGAAAGCTGGATTCTGGCGCGATCCATACTGAGAGCCTTCTTGAATGCCTTTTCCACTTCCGCGATATGTTTCTTGTCAATCATGTCGATAAAATCGATGACAATCAAACCCCCCAGGTCGCGCAGGCGCAACTGACGCGCAATTTCTTCGCAGGCATCGACGTTGGTCTTGAAAGCGGTTTCTTCGATGTTTCTTTTATTGGAGCCGCGTCCGGAGTTGACGTCGATGGTGATCATGGCCTCCGTGGGATTGATAATGACGTAACCGCCGGATTTCAATTCCACGCGCTCCTGATAAATGACCCGGATTTGCTCTTCCAGTTCGTATCGTTCAAAAATGGGAACTTTGTCTTTATAATTCTTTAAGATCCGCAAATGGCGGGGGGCGACAGCCTTCAAATAAGCGCGCATTTTGCGGAAGGTCTCGACTTCATCCACCAGAATTTCATCAATTTCCAGCGTCAGATAGTCCCGCAGCGATCTCACGCCGAAATCCGTCTCCTGGTAAAGGAGATAAGGGGCTGAGACGCTCTCGGCTTTCTTGAAAATCTCCTTCCACAGACGCATCAGGAACTGGTAGTCTCGCTGGATTTCCGGCTTGGTCCGGTTGATGCCCGCCGTGCGGACGATGAAGCCCATGTCTTCAGGAACTTTGATCTGCTCCATCAGCGTCTTGATTTTCTGCCGGTCTTCTTCGCTTTCGATTTTCCGGGATATGCCGCCGCAGAGCTTGTTGGGAAGCAGCACGAGATACCTTCCGGGCAGGGAAATGTAGGACGTGAGCAGCGCGCCTTTATTGCCGATGACTTCCCGGACGACCTGCACGATGATTTCCTGACCGGATTTGAGAATGGGTTTTCCGCCGGAGGAGCCGTTTTCCGGTTCGGTCAGATATTCAGGGCTGACGTCCCGAAGCGGAAGAAAGCCGTCCTTGACGCCGCCGTAATCGACAAAAGCCGCCTGCAGGCCGCGCTCGACTTTCAGCACTTTGCCTTTGTAAATATTTCCGGTAATCGGTTCCCGCACAGCCATTTGAATATTGAATTCAATCAGCTTGCCTTTTTCGTCAACCGTGGCCATGCGCATTTGTTCCTTGTGCACGGCGTTAACGAGCATAATGTGTTTCATAATTGTCCTTTTCGGCTGTATCCTTTCATGATGCGCCCGCTGGGGGGGCATGTCCGGCCGGCACGCAGCCGGCATGATACAACCTGTATATTTTATATAAAGGCGCTAACGTCGCCTTTTCCAGTTCTAAGGACTTCAATCGTGTCATCCACCAGACTGATGACACTGGACGGCTCGGGAATAATCGTTCCGCCGTCAATAATCAAATCGACAACCCGTCCGAAATATTCGTTAATCAGCGCCGGATTGCCAAGATCCTCCCCTTCCTCCGTCTGAACGCTGGTACTGATGATCGGCTGTCCGAGTTCGCGTATTAGGGCCAGACAAATCTGATTGTCCGGAACACGGATACCGGTGGTCGGTCTTTTCGGCAAAATGATTTTCGGCACAAGACGCGATGCTTCCAGAATGAAGGTATAGGGCCCCGGCAAAAACCGCTTCATGGTTTTATAAGCGTAATCCGTGACCAGAGCATACTGGCTGATATGCTTAAGATCGGAACAGACAAAACTTAAAGGGCGTTTTTTATTTCTTCTTTTAATTTCGTAAATTCTTTCAATGCCTCTTTTGTTGGATAAATCGCAACCCAATCCGTAAACCGTATCCGTAGGATATATGATAATGCCGCCATCCCTCAAAACATCCGACGCCTTCTTGATGAGGCGCATCTGAGGATTCTGGCTGTTAATCGATAACACCGTTTTCGCCCCCGCTTCAATCTTTTTTTGCATATCAGCAATTCGGAGATTTAGCAATGGCCGCAAACGGGTCATAAAAAAGAAATTATTACCTCTTTTTCTTGTCTTTGCTGAGCTTGTATTCGATGCTGTCGATCAAGGCCTGCCAGCTTGCCTCGATAATATTTTCGGAAACACCCGTGGTGCTCCAGAGTTCAGAACCGTCCGTCGAATCCAGCAAAACGCGGACACTCGCCGCCGTGCCCTCCGAACCTTCCAGCGTGCGCACTTTAAAATCAACCAGGTGCATCTCCTTGATTTGCGGATAGAATTTGGTCAATGCCTTGCGCAGGGCATGGTCAAGCGCATTCACCGGACCATTGCCCTCCGCGGCCGTCAACTCCTCCTCGCCCCCTACGGAGATTTTGATCGTGGCCTGGGAAAGACAGGGGTTTGTAAGCGTACGCGACGTAACCACGCTGAAACACTCCAGATTGAACGGTTCTACAAACTCGCCGATCGCTTTCTTCATCAGGACGGACAGGGAGCCGTCGGCGGCGTCAAACTGATATCCCTTGTCTTCCATCAGTTTCACCTGATGCACAACCCTGCCCAAAGCGTTTTTCTTGTCCAGGTCGATCCCCAAGGCTTTGGCTTTATAAGCAATATTGCTTTTGCCGGCCATGTCGGAAACCAGCACGCGCCGGCTGTTGCCGACAAGTTCGGGCGGCATGTGCTCATAAGCCATCGAATTTTTCGTTACAGCGCTGACATGGACGCCACCCTTGTGAGCAAAAGCGCTCTTTCCCACGAAAGGCCGCGACATCAAAGGCGGAATATTGGCCACGTCGCTGACATACAATGAAAGATTCGAGAGCTGTCGAATCGATTTGACGGGCAGACAATGCATTTTCATCTTGATTTGCAGATTACCGATTATGGAAACCAGATCGGCATTGCCGCACCGCTCGCCATAGCCGTTCACGGTGCCCTGAACGATTGTCACACCTTCCCGGACGGCCGCGATGGAATTGGCAACCGCCAGTCCGCAGTCATTGTGCGCATGAATGCCGGAAATATCCATTGGAATGACGGATGAAATCCTGCCGAGGACGGCGCCAATTTCATAGGGCATGGCGCCGCCGTTTGTGTCGCAAAATACAATCCTGTCCGCCCCCGCATCCAGCGCCGTTTTTACGACCCGGATTGCATATCGGGGGTTATTCTTATAACCGTCGAAAAAATGCTCGGCATCAAAAAGCACTTCCTTGCCTTTGCCCTTCATATAAACAATGGAATCGCGGATCATGGACAAATTTTCTTCCAGAGCAATTTTTAAAATATCCTTCACCTGCAGGTCCCAGGATTTACCAAAGATGGCCACGGCCGGCGTTTCGGCCTTGATCAGCGCCTTGAGATTCGGGCAGGCCTCCGGCCGGATGTGCGGTTTGCGCGTGGAACTGAATGCGGTCAATTTGGCATTTTTAAACTTCACCGCTTTGGCCATCTCAAAAAAGCGCATATCTTTGGGGTTGGAACCGGGCCAGCCGCCTTCAATGTAATGGAAGTGAACATCGTCCAGCCGCTGAGCAATGCGCAGCTTTTCTTCAGCTGAAAAAGTGACCTGCTCACCCTGCGTGCCGTCACGCAGCGTCGTATCATAAATTAAAATTCTGTTTTGCTTCATCGGATCCTCTCTTTTGAAAAAAAATCCGCTGCCGGTTTCCCTGGCAGCGGATTGGAATTTTGGCTTATCGAAAAATGCACCTACTCCACGGCCAGGCCTCCTCTGGGGAAGCAAATTATAATATTGGTAATTATTATTTCCGTGTGAAACATCATCTGCATTGCGCCATTAAATAACTAATTTTTCTGCATATTAATTTTTCATAACGGTTTTGTCAATCAAAATTAACGGAGGGCAAGGATGTTTTCTTGGAAAATTTTCCGATCAATGGTAAAACTATAAACAAATTACACAACCTTTATGATCGGGATTGCCTGTGGACGGACTGAAATTTTTTCACCAGCTTATCATTATTCTCGGCTTCTCTATTCCGGTCATCTATATCTTTAATAAGATCAAACTGCCTTCCATCATTGGTTTTCTCATCACCGGCATCATTATCGGGCCGTTCGGTTTAAAGCTGATCGACGACATCGGCGGCATCCAGCTGATGGCCGATATCGGCGTTGCCTTTCTGCTTTTCACAATCGGCATTGAAATCCGGCTGTCCCGCTTTTTGAAGAATTTATCCGAAATTCTTCTAACGGGCGGTATGCAGATCCTGTGCACATTCATCGTCGGCCTGGCGATCGGGCTGGCGATGCAGCTGAGCATCGGCCAGTCTGTCTTCATCGGCTTTATTCTGGTTCACAGCTCTTCGGCTTTGATCTTAAAGATTCTGAAAGACCGCGACGACGAAAATTCTCCACAAGGAAAAATTTCCATCGGCGTCATTTTGTTTCAGGATGTGATGGTCGTTCCGATGATGCTCTTGATTCCCTTCCTGGTCGGGGGCAGCGGGCCTGACGCCCTGATGATTATCTGGAAACTGGTCAAATCCATCCTCATCATCGTTGTCATTCTCGTGGCGGCGCGCTATATTATTCCCTTTGCGCTGGAGCGGCTGGTCACGATGAACATGCGCGACGTGCTGGTGATTTCATCCGTGGTCATCACTATGGGCATCGCCTGGATCACGGAATCCCTGGGATTGTCGCTGGCGATTGGCGCGTTTCTGGCCGGACTGGCTTTATCCGATACGGATTTTACGCATCAGATCATCAGCGACATCAGCCCGTTTCGGGACGTCTTCCTGTCCGTCTTTTTCGTTTCTTTCGGCATGATTCTCAACCTGGATTTTCTGCGGGAAAACACCGGCTATATCATCACGATTTCACTGATGATTATCCTGATCAAGGCCACCATCGTCTTCGGGCTGGTTAAATGGATGAGATACCCCTTGCGCGTTGCGCTGCTTTCGGGTGTCTTGCTGTCTCAGATTGGTGAATTTTCTTTTGTTCTGGCGTCTCAGGGCTTCGAAAATAAAATCATCTCCAATGAAATCTATCAGACTTTTATCGGCGCCTCCGTTTTAACTTTTATGGTTACCCCGCTGCTGGTTTCACTGGTTTATTATTTATTAACCCGAAAAAATATTTTTAACCCGGCCCGACAGGGCCTCCATCCCGATGAACGCATCCCGGTATCCAATCACGTCATTATTTGCGGTATGGGACTCAACGGCAGAAATCTGGCCAAGGTGCTTAAAGACACGGCGATTCATTACGTGGTCATCGATCTCAACTTTCAGAAAATTAAAAAAGCAAAAAGCAAGGGAGATAAAAACACCATCTGGGGCGACGCCTCCAGCGTAGAAATTTTGCGGCGCGCCAATGTGGAGGCCGCTCGCGTGATGGTCATCGCCATTTCCGACCGTTTTCTCACCAAAAGCTGCCTGCAAAACGCCAAAGCCATCAACCCGAAGCTGCATGTGATTGTCCGGACGAAGTATCTTGCGGATATTGAAGAACTGCTGGCGCTGGGCGCCGACGACGTGATTCCCGAAGAATTTGAAACCTCCATCCAGATCTTCAGCCGCGTTCTCAAAATGTTCCATATTCCCAACAGCATTGTCCTGGCGCAGGGCAATATTATCCGGAATAAATCCTACGGCGTTTTCCGCGACGTCCGCTACACGCAGGAAGCCTTCGACCAGATCGGTCAGATCCTGGCGCAGGGAACCATTGAAACGTATTTTATCGGCCCCGGAAATCCGATCATCGGCAAAAGCATCCGGGACGTTAACCTCAAGGCCGAATCCGGCGCGATGATCATCAACATCATCCGCAAAAACCAGACCATCACGAATCCGCCCAGTGAATTTGTTTTTGAGGCGGAGGATCAGCTGATCCTCTTCGGCAGCCACAGCGCGATTGATCTCGGCCTGAAAATACTGGACGGAAGCTTATGACACCGCGTTCACATCATCAGACTAAATCGATAGAGGGAGAAAAAATGGATATTTTAGCAAGCAAACAAAACGGAATTCTGACCATTGAATTCAATCGGCCCGACAAGAAAAATTCCATCACGTCATCCATGTACCAGATGATGGCCGACGCCATCAAGGACGGGGAAGCGGATTCATCGGTGCGGGTCATCTTGTTTCGCGGCAAGCCCGAAGTTTTTTCGGCGGGCAACGACCTGGATGATTTTTTGAATGCCAGAGAAGACCTTGCGGAAAGGCCTGTGGCCCAGTTTCTGCGCAATCTCAGCATGGCATCCAAACCCGTCATAGCCGCCGTGTCCGGCATGGCCATCGGGATCGGCGTGACGATGCTTCTGCACTGCGATCAGATTTACGCGGCCGAGCATACCAAATTTTCGATGCCGTTTGCTAAGCTGGGGTTGTGTCCGGAATTCGGCTCCAGCAAGTTGCTGCCGGAAATGATCGGCTATCCCCGAGCAGCCGAATTGCTGTTTTTCGGAGAATCCTTCTTTGCCGAACAGGCCTTCGAAATGGGGCTGATCAATAAAATCCTGCCGGCGGCGGATCTGCTGCCCTATGCTTACGCGCAGGCGGCAAAACTGGTCGTGCTGCCGGCATCATCCCTGCGCACCACCAAACGCCTGATGAAAGCCCGCCTTACCGAATCGGTGGTGGCTCAGATGTTTGAAGAAAATACATATTTCAGCGCCATGCTTCAGTCACCGGAAGCCAAAGAAGCCTTTACCGCATTCTTTGAACGGCGCAAACCGGACTTTTCAAAATTCAGATGAGCATCCGATTTGAGGTGAAATATGCGCCAGGACGAACAGGTCTCCCGGTATGAAGTCAACCGCAACGTGAGGATGGTCATCACCCGTCACGATGCGGATCTGACAAGAATAGACTACTCCTTTATGGGCAGCACGATCTATCTCAACGGAGATCTGGTCAGGCCGAACAGGGATTTTACCGCACAGGAAATTGAAAACATCGCCAAAGAGCTTTCGGCCCTGCCCCACGTGCGAAGTATTCAATTTGATCTCAACAACTGGCTGGTGGACGCTTCGGGCGATTCCTGGCAGATCAGCCGTGTCAAAAAAACGGCCGGCCCCAGAGAGACAGCTCATCAGACCGGCGTTTCCGACGACACAACCGTCATCATCGAAAAGGAAGAAGGCCTGCAGGATGTCATCGACGACATCGAAAAGACATTGAAAAGCAAAGACTGACTTTTGCAGGCGC
>JQDQ01000013.1 GCA_000747625.2 Smithella sp. SCADC | reverse complement strand
AAACCCTACCCCCGCGGGGGACATTACTCATTTTGCAATTGCGACACAGTTTCTTCGCCGGTATAACGAACAGAAGAGTTGTGCAAAGCTCTCATTTATGCCTTGGCTTATCGCTTGCTTTTTGGGCATATTCTGATATAAAAGCTTACACCATTCCGCCTTCTTCGGCTAACTTTGTTGGCACAGCCTGCCCATGCGCAGGCAGGGGTTGTCGGTTTCCTCAACGTATTAGTAATACGCCTGCGGAGCCTCCTCCTTGCCGCTGCGTTGTCCTTTGAATGCAAAATGGTATTATAAACCGTTAAAGGAAAAACAAAATAAGTTATGGATTATGAAGGATTAATAATAAGGCCGCCAAGTGAAGCTTACAGTTTACTTTTACAGGTCACTGTCGGCTGTTCTAATAACAAATGCACTTTTTGCGGAGCCTACCGGCAAAAGAAATTTAAAATTAAATCTTTGGACCAAATTAAAAAAGATCTGCATGAAGCCAGTTCGTATGAGAATGTGGATAGAGTGTTTTTATGTGATGGCGATGCCCTGATCATACCGCAGCCGCGTCTTGAAGAAATACTTAAATTAATCAATACTAACCTGCCGAATTTAGACAGAATAGGAACTTATGCCAATGCCAAAAGCATATTAAGAAAAAGTGTTGATGAATTGAAGAAATTAAGAGATTTAGGCTTAAAGATAATTTATTTAGGTGTGGAGACAGGCAATGTTGAATTACTGCAAAAAATTCATAAAGGCGTGACTTACGAACAAATGGTGGAAGCAGGGCGGCGCGTTAAAGAAGCCGGTATAATACTTTCTGTAACTGTGTTGTTGGGATTGGGTGGAATCGAAAAAAGCATTGAGCATGCCATTGATACGGCAAAAATTCTGAGCGATATTGATCCCGACTATGTGGGCGCCCTTACCCTGATGTTAATACCGGAAACAGAGATGTATGAGGATTATGTCGCCGGCCGTTTTGTTTTGCCTGATCAATTCGGCTTTATCCGCGAGCTTTATTTGATGATTGCCAATTCCAATTTTACAAATTGTTTCTTCACTTCCAATCATGCTTCGAACTACTTACCGGTAAAAGCTTATTTACCACGGGAGAAAGAAAAAAAATTAAAAATGATTAGTTCAGTCATCGAAGCAAAAGATCCGGGCCAGATCAGACCGGAACATTTACGCGGCTTATAATTCATGGAGAAGTATTTTTGAAGATAACAGAAATTATTCTCAAACTATTTTTCTGGCGCGACAATAAATACATTAAAAGCAAAATTGATGCTGCCTTATCCGGTGCGCAGAAGAGCGGCCTGTTAGATCCTTCTTCGCGGGAAATGATAGAAGGCATTCTGGAGTTTACCCATATTTTAGTTCGTGAGATCATGATTCCACGCACGGAGATTGTTGCTGTGAGCACGGAGGCGACCATTGACGAAATTATTAATGAAGTAATTGAATCAAGACATACGCGTATTCCCGTTTATCGTGGAACAATCGATAACATTGCCGGCGTCCTGAATGTTAAAGACATGCTTAAATTCTGGTCCAGGCAAATCACCAAGGATGATTTACTGGCTTGTTTGAGCACGCCTTATTACATACCCGAAACAAAAAATACTCATTTATTATTTTATGAATTAAAAGAAAACAAGAAACACATGGCTATTGTTATTGATGAGTATGGCGGAACAGCCGGCTTGATTACATTGGAAGATTTGCTCGAAGAAATTGTCGGCGAACTTCGTGATGAACATGAAACAACCAATGTGGCTGATGGAATTTTGCAATTGCCGGATGGTTCAATTATATTCGATGGACGAATAGAAATTGAAAATGTTGAAGAACATTTAAATGTCAGCTTGAAAAAAGGCAAATATGAGACGTTAAGCGGCCTGATATTAAATTCCATCAGAAGAATTCCATTGTCCGGAGAAAAATTTCAAATCGAAGGATTGGAAATTACCATCGAAAATGCTGACGAACGCAGCATTAAAAAAATAAGAATAAAAAACTCAAAACCAACAGCCTGAATGAAAAATAAATCCAGAACAAAAAATGATTTTCAATCAAAAGCCGGAACGGGATTAACAGGAGATGCTGTTTTTTTAGCCGCGTTAAGCGGCTTGTTAATATTTTTATCTTTTCCCAAGTATGGATTCGGCTTTGTTGCCTGGATAGCTCTCCTTCCTCTGTTTTTTGCTCTCAGGAAAGCCAATACTGTTGCCCAGGGTTTGCTTCTGGGTTTTATCACCGGAGTAACCGGCTATATCGGAATAATTTATTGGATTGCGTTTGTAATTGTCAATTACGGTTATCTGCCTTTATATGTCGGCATTATTTTGATGCTTCTTCTGGCTTGTTATTTAAGCGCTTATATATCTTTGTTTGCCGGATGCATTATATATTTCAGAGAGAAAATTCCTCTTTATTGGACTGCGCCGGTTTTGTGGGTCTGTTTGGAATACGGTAAATCATTTATCCTAACCGGCTTTCCATGGGAAAATCTTGGTTATTCGCAGTATCTGAACACTTATTTTATTCAGATTGCCGATGTGACGGGTGTTTTGGGTTTGTCTTTTTTGATAGTTTTAACTAATGCAACAATATTTGAAGTTATCAGTAAAAGATCTGCTAAGGAATATGTTTTAGCCGGCATAGTTAGTCTTGTCTTAGCCGGAGTTTATGGATACGGTATTTATCGTTTAGATCAAGTTAACAAAACGGTGCGCCAATCTCAGGGAATGGAAGTATCATTGATACAGGGGAATATCGATCAATCCATAAAATGGAATGAAAATTACCAGAGAGAAACTTTAAACATTTATGAGCAACTTTCTTTAAAAAATTCACCGGGAAAGGAGAGTTTGATTGTCTGGCCGGAAACAGCTGTTCCGTTTAAGTTTCAGGATATAAACAGTTTGCACGACCAGATTATAAATTTATCTCTTAAATCGAAAAGCTGGTTATTGTTCGGCTCCGTAAGTTATTCAGCTCAGGATGATAATTTTTTCAACAGCGCATATTTATTATCGCCTGCCGGTGAAATTGCAGGTAAATATGATAAAGTACATCTTGTCCCTTATGGAGAATATGTGCCGTTGAGGGATGTATTCCCATTTATTAAGAAGCTTACCGCCGGTATGGGTGATTTCGGCACGGGAGTCGGATATTATCCTTTGTCCATGGGTGATAAGAAAATCGGAGTCTTAATCTGTTACGAAGGGATATTGCCGTTTGCCGCGAGAATGTATAAAAAAGAATCGGCCGATTTACTGGTGAATATTACCAATGATGCCTGGTTCGGAGCGACCTCGGCGCCTTTTCAGCACTTTTCCATGGCGGTTTTCAGAGCGGTGGAAACAAGGCTCTATCTGGTGAGGGCGGCCAATACGGGGATTTCCGGTATTATCGATCCCGGCGGCAGGATCATCGCGAAAACAGATATTTTCCGGGAAGACGCGTTGAAAGGTTATATAAAATTTGTCAGTATGCCGGCTTTTTACGCTCGATATGGCGATCTTGTTGCGGCAGCTTGTTTTTTGTTAATGATTTTTTATTTTCTGATTAGTCTTAAGAGGGAGGGTAAGAAATGCCGGTAGAAAGTATAAATATACAGGATACAGTAATGGATTTGAAAAAAAGAATCAAATATATAGGGGAATGTCTTTGACGTTCCTGAATTGAAATTAAAAATAAAAGATTTGGAAGAGGTATCTTTAAAAAAAGACTTTTGGAATGATCAGGATAATGCCCGTGAAGTTCTGCAGAAAAAAACAAAGCTGACGGAAAAAGTAGAGAAATGGGAAAAGTTCAATAACGAAATAAATGATATCGAAAATCTGGGAAGTATTGCTTTGCAGGAAAAAGATGAGCCAGTACTTCAAGACCTGGCTGGCGAGTTGGAAAAATTAAGTTCTGCCGTTTCTCAGGAAGAACTTAAAATGATGCTGAATAGTGAACAGGATTCCATGAACGCCATTGTTTCCATACATGCCGGGGCCGGTGGAACAGAAGCTCAGGACTGGTCGGAAATGTTATTGCGAATGTATTTACGCTGGGCGGAAAAAAGGAAATTTGTTACAAAAGTAATAGATTATCTTCCCGGAGATGAAGCCGGCGTTAAAAGCGTGTCGTTTACTTTAGAGGGAGAATATGCTTATGGATATGCCAAAGCGGAAAACGGTATCCACAGACTGGTTCGCATTTCTCCATTTGACGCCGGCGCGCGCCGTCATACATCGTTTGCATCAGTTTTCGTTTATCCGGAAGTGGATGATGAAATAAAAATCGAAATTAACGAAGACGATTTGCGCATTGATACTTTTCGTGCCGGCGGCAAGGGTGGCCAGCATGTAAATAAAACTGATTCGGCTGTTAGAATTACTCACTTGCCGACGGGTATTGTCGTTCAATGTCAGAACGAGCGTTCCCAGCATCAAAATAAAGCTATGGCCATGAAGTTTTTGAAGTCAAGGCTTTATGAGAAGGAATTGCAGTTAAAGAATGAAAAAATTGATGAAGAAAATAAATTAAAAAAAGATATCGCCTGGGGAAGCCAGATAAGATCCTACATCTTACACCCGTATAAAATGGTTAAAGACCACCGGACAAACCTGGAAAATAACAATGCCAATAAAGTCCTGGACGGTGATATTGATGAATTTATTCAGGCGTACCTCATGAATGTGACAAATGGCTCTTAACTTACGATTTTCACGGGCAGTTAATGGATAAATGAATTATAACATGATGGTCTTAAATGACCGGTGATCAGCAATTAATTTTGGGAAAAAATAAAAACTATGCTATACAAAAAAAACTATAGACATTTATGCGATCGTGGGAAAAATTTTTCTGCCGCATGTTTTGACAAAACGAAGGAGTTGTTTAAATGACGAAAATTAAAAGCGAATGTGTTGCTTATACTATTGTGTTTAGTTTAATTTTTACTTTTTTGTCTGGTTGTGCTCAAGATGTAGCTGTTCGAAGGCATGTTAATGTTGCCAAAACTCAAAATGCAGCTGTTCAAAAACCTGTTACTATTACCGGAGATCAAACTGCAAATGTCCAAAAACCTTTGCTTATTACCAATTCTGAGATTACGAAACAAATAATAAAAAAAGAAGATCCCCCTGTAAAAGAAGAAACTGAATCAGCCGGTCAGGAAGAAGATAATAATTTTTTGAGTTTCAATTCAAACGGTAGTTCGACAAAACAAAAGTCAAGCAACGAAGATAAGCAGGATATGATGGAAAATGCCCTGGAATTACTGGAAGAGGCCGATAAGTTATGGGAGAAGGGAGATATAGAAGAAACATTAGATACTCTTGATGAAGCTTATTCTTTAATACTTGATGCCAATGGTGATGCGTCAATTGCTCAGGAAAAAGATGATTTGCGTCTTTTAATTTCTCAGCGCATCCTGGCTATTTATTCCTCCAGGAAGACTGTTCTTAACGGTAAGAATAGTGAAATACCATTAATCATGAATTCTGATGTGCAAAAGGAAATCAGTTCTTTTCAGGGTATAGAACGCAATAATTTTATTGCCGCTTATCAGCGTTCCGGTATGTATCGCTCTGCAATATTGAAAGAACTTAAAAAAGCTGGAATTCCCGAAGAGTTTTTATGGCTTCCACTTGTCGAAAGTTTGTTTAAAATCAAAGCATATTCGAGTGCGCGCGCGCTTGGTTTGTGGCAATTTATTCCTTCAACAGGCTATAAATTCGGCCTCAGCCGCGATGAGTGGGTTGACGAACGCATGGATGTGCAAAAATCCACCAGGGCTGCTATCGCTTATTTAAAAGAATTACATAATATGTTTGGTGATTGGCTTACGGCTCTTGCTGCTTATAATTGCGGTGAAGGAAGAGTTCTCAGGGTTATATCCAGACAGCACATAAATTACCTGGACAGTTTCTGGGATTTGTACAGACAATTGCCCAATGAAACGGCTCGTTATGTTCCGAGATTTCTCGCGACGCTTCATATCGTAAAAAATCCACAAAAATACGGATTCGATTTACGCGATGTGGGTAAACCGATTGCCTTTGAGACTTGCAAAGTAAACAAAATCATGAATTTTAAAGATATTGCAGAAAAAATCGAAGTATCGGAGGAAGTATTAAATTTGCTTAATCCGGAGTTGAGGCATAAGATGACGCCGGATCGGGAATATAATTTAAGACTTCCTGAAGAATCTTTAAATAAATTTAATTTAGTTTACAATGATATTCCACAGGCGGAAAAATCGCGTTTTGTTTTTGCTGAGACTCAGACCAGTCATGGTAGTAAGGAGTTTATAAAACATCGTGTGAGAAAAGGTGACACTGTATATTCGATTGCCCAAAAATATCATGTTTCCGTCTCCAGTATTCGATCACAGAATAGATTAAGTTCCAGGAAGAAGCTGGTTCAGGGAAGAAGACTGACAATTCCGGTGAAAACAGGGAACAACTATGCGGAACAATTCAATTCCAAAAAGAAAGATAAAGGGAAAAAAGTTGCCTCTTCCGGGCGATATAAGGTAAAAAAAGGGGAAAACCTGTCGATGATTGCTCGCCGTTTTTCGGTTTCATCGGCTCAAATAAAAGAATTAAACAACCTGGGAACGGATAAAATAAACGCGGGACAAACATTGATATTTAAATAATGTTAAAGAAAACAATGGTTTGTGTCTTATAATATACGGCCAATAATTTAATTTACTTGACAAAAAAATAAATGTTTGTTAGTTTTAAACATTCGCTTGGATCCGCAGGGACTGAGACGAAAGGGAAATTTCAAAAAAATTACCAAGCCTTTCGTCTCAAGACGAAAGGCTTTTTTATACAAAATGAAAGTTATTGAATCGGCGAAGAAAATGCAGTCTTATTCCGAAAGTCTCAGAAGGCAGGGGAAGAAGATTGCGTTTGTTCCAACCATGGGATATTTTCACGATGGCCATCTCTGTCTTATGAAAGAAGCAAAAAAGATGGCCGATTGTGTAGTTGTGAGCATTTATGTAAATCCCACACAATTCGGTCCCCAAGAAGATTTATCCCAATATCCCCGTGATTTTGATCGTGATTTAAGAATGGCTGAAAGTGTGAATGCCGATGTCATTTTTTATCCTTCCAATAAAGAAATGTATCCTGCCGGTTACCAGACTTATGTTGATGTGGAAAAGGTAACTCAAAATTTATGCGGAATATCGCGTCCCGGTCATTTTCGCGGAGTAACCACGGTTTGCAATAAGTTGTTCAATATTGTCAAACCACATATTGCAGTTTTCGGTAAAAAAGACTTTCAACAATTTATATCCATCAAAAGAATGGTTGATGATCTCAACATGGATCTTCAAATTATAGGATTGCCTACAGTACGTGAGACAGATGGGCTGGCGATGAGTTCCCGTAATAAATACCTCCAGAAAAACGAAAGACCGTCAGCTCTAACTTTATCCAAATCTCTGAAATTAGCTCAGAAACTTTATTCCGGTGGAGAAAAAAAATCAGCAGTAATTATAAGCAAAGTAGAAAAATTGATTAAAAGGGCGCCATATACAAAAATTGATTATATTAAGATATGCAGTACAAAAACGCTAAAAGATGTCAATGAAGTTAATGGCCAGTCGGTTATAGCGATGGCTGTAAAGGTAGGCACGACCAGACTTATTGATAATCATGTCTTTGGCGATAAGCTCAATGTATAATCTTTACCCCTAAGGAGAAATGAATACTATGCAAAGATTCATGTTGAAATCGAAAATCCATCGCGCAACGGTAACAGACGCCGATTTGCATTATGAAGGCAGTATTTCCATTGATGAAAAGCTCATGGAAGAAGCATCAATATTACCTTATGAAAAAGTTGAGATATACGATGTGGACAACGGCGAGAGATTTTCGACTTATGCCATTAAAGGTAAGCCTAATTCCGGAACTATTTGCCTCAATGGCGCCGCCGCCCGCAAAGTGGCCAAAGGGGATTTGATTATCATTGCCTGTTATGTGATTGCCGACGATAAAGAAGCGCAAAAGTGGGAGCCCAAATGCGTATTCGTCGACGGGAAAAATAAAATTAAAAAGAAACATTAAGAAACTGAAATGTGATTCATACAGACAAAATGTTGTTAATCCTGGAGGAGAAATGGCTTTTCTGGAAATTAATCCGGCTTTAAAATATAAAGTAGCGGATATTTCGCTGGCTTCGTGGGGACGCAAGGAAATACAGTTGGCGGAAAACGAAATGCCCGGTCTGATGGCTGTTCGCAAAAAATACGGACAAAAGAAGCCGTTAAAAGGACTGAAGATTATGGGCAGTCTGCATATGACTATCCAGACGGCAATGCTTATTGAAACACTCAAGGTATTAGGGGCTGATATTCGCTGGGCGTCCTGCAATATATTTTCCACTCAGGACCATGCGGCGGCGGCAATCGCCCGGAATGGTTCGGCGGCGGTTTTCGCGTGGAAGGGCGAATCACTGGAAGAGTACTGGTGGTGCACGGAACAGGCTCTGATCTGGCCGGATGGTTCCGGTCCCGATTTAATTGTTGATGATGGCGGCGACGCGACGCTCTTTATTCATCAGGGAGTCAAGATAGAAAAGAATCCGCAACTGCTGAAGAAAAAAATAGACAATAAAGAATTCAAAATAATAATTGACCGTCTGGCAAGATCGGTTAAACGTGATTCCGGCAGATGGCAGAAGATAGCATCGAAAATTAAAGGTGTTTCCGAAGAAACAACCACAGGCGTGCATCGTTTATACCAGATGCAGGCGGAGGGAGAGCTTTTATTTCCGGCAATTAACGTCAACGATTCGGTCACCAAATCAAAATTTGATAACCTTTACGGATGCCGCGAGTCGCTGGCCGATGGAATCAAGAGAGCGACCGATATCATGATGTCCGGGAAAATAGTCGTTCTGTGCGGCTATGGAGATGTGGGTAAAGGTTGCGCCCAATCCATGAGAGGTTTCGGGGCGCGCGTGATTATTACTGAAATTGATCCCATCTGTGCTCTGCAGGCCGCGATGGAAGGTTATGAAGTAAGAACGATGGAAGAAGTGGTTCACACGGGCGATATATTTGTTACGGCCACCGGTTGCTGTGATGTAATTACAGGCCGGCATATGGAGAAAATGAAAAATGAAGCCATCGTTTGCAATATCGGTCATTTTGACAGTGAAATAGATATGCACTATCTGGAGACAAGTAAATTCTGCAAAAAAGAAAACATCAAGCCGCAGGTTGATAAATGGAAACTCAAATCAGGACGCTCCATAATAGTGTTGGCCGAAGGCCGTCTGGTTAATCTGGGTTGCGCCACCGGCCATCCCAGCTTTGTAATGAGTAATAGCTTTACCAATCAATGTCTGGCTCAAATAGAATTGGCCACTAAAAAACATAAGATAGGCGTTTTCACGCTTCCCAAAATACTTGATGAAGAGGTCGCGCGCCTGCATTTGGAAAGACTCGATGCTCAATTAACCAGACTGACAAAAAAACAGGCCGGTTATCTGGGTATATCAGAGGAAGGGCCTTTTAAGCAGAACCACTACAGATACTAGTGCTTGATTTCAATATTAACCGTGTCATTTCGAAGGAACGAAGTGACTGAGAAATCTTTATAATCATTGAATAAGATTTCTCCCTTCGGTCGAAATGACATATCGGTAACTTTTGCAAGTATGCACTAGTGCTGGTTCTAAAGTTTTAAGTGTGGACTTTGTAAAAAAGAACGGCAGCCGCGGCGCCAAATAATATATTTGCTCCCCAGGCGGCAAGCAATACCGGTAGTACTTCCGAACGCCCTAAAGACATGCTGAACGCATGGACTATCCAATAGGAAAATCCTATAAAAATGCCTATCCCGGCGCTTTGCATTACTCCACCGCTTCGTTCCGGGCGCACGGAAAAAGGAACAGCGATAAAAATCATAATCAATGTCACCAGAGGAAAAGCAATCTTTCCCTGCAGTTCAACAAGATATTTAGTTACGTCGTATCCTTCAGATTGTATCTTTTTAACGTATTTTCTTAATTCAAAGTAGCCCATTTTTTCCGCGTCTTTTTGCATTACTTTAAAATCGTTTGGTTGTTCGGGGATAGCAATTACTTTTTCTTTAGACCGTTCCAGAATAGGATTATTCGCAGCATCAAAACGTGTAATAAGTATATTATAGAAGAACCATTTATCATTTTTCCATTCAGCTCTTTGGGCATCAATGCGACTCATCAAAGTGAAATCGGGATTTAAATAATTGATGGTTACACCCCGTAGAATATTTTTGTCTACGTCGAACATTTTAAAATTATAAATCGCGTTTTCACCGTGATACCAGATTTCGTTTTGTTTGAAAAATCCCGGTGTTTTTTGTTTTTGCACATCAACTTTGATTACATGCTCGGTTTTTTGAATTGATGCCGGAGTTATCATTTCGCTGAAATAGAACAAAAATACAGCAGCAATAGCCGCGAAAATTATAACGGGAAGAGAAATCCGGTAAATATTTATTCCGTTGGCTTTCATTGCCGTAATTTCGTGGAATTTTGAAAGTGAGCCGAAGGTCATTAATGTTGTCAGAAGTATTGCCGGCGGCAGAACATAGGATATGATCATCGGAATCGAAAAAATAAAATACGATATAATCTGATAGACGGAAGCACTGTTGCTGAGAAACATTCTTATTTTTTCAAAAAAATCGACAATTAAAAAAAGTGCGATAAAAGACAGGAACGTGATGATGAAAAATCTTGAAAATTCTTTTAATATGTATTTATCTAAAATTCTCAATTTGTAAACCTCAATTTTTCCAGCCTTTACGCATCAAAAAAACATTTACAGTTTGCCAAAAAGAAATTTCTCTATTGGCCATATAAAGAAGATAAGTTCCAACTAAAGCAAAGACCAAAGTTGGTGTCCAAACACCAACTTCAGGCGAAAGATAGCCGGTTTCCACCAGCGCTTCGCCGCCGATACGCAGTAAATAATAGGAAGCGACAACAATAAGACCTACGGCAAATCCCCTTGATTTTACGGAGCGGTGACTTCTTATGCCCAGAGGAAGAGCCAGCAGCCCGAAAAAGAGGCAGGAAAGAGGTATGGAAAATTTCTTGTGCACTTCAATGGCCAGTTCACGCACGGCAGCCTTATCCAAACCCGGTTTTTTCATTCTTTCCAAAAGCTCACTCACAGTCATTTCCGTGCTGGTTTTGGAAGATTCGTTAAGATTAGCCAATGCGGTGGATAAATCAAGATTAATTTCGTAGCTTGTAAAATCTATCTTACGGTAATGCTTTAAATCGGAGCTCACGGTATGAATGGAACCGTCTTCCAGTTTAAGCTTAACAGTCATTGATTCAGCGTCGGAAACGAGGATAGCTTTTTTAGCCAGAATTGTATTTTGTTCGCCGATCATACGGTTATCGGATATAATAACGCCCTCCATATAATTCCGGTTTACAGGAATTTTTTCTGCATAAATGAGAAAATCCTTAAAGTCAGAGTTAAACACTTTTTCTTTTATTCCGATACTGGCATTTTGTTGCGCAATATTGAAAAGCAGGCGCTTCGTGGCGAAATTGCTTTGCGGTACGAGAAAGTAACTTATAAAGACGGCCAATATAAAAGTGATCAGGGACGCAATGGCTACCGGATAGAATATTTGCATCAGGCTGATACCCGAAGTTTTAATGGCCGTTATTTCATTGTCAGCGGAGAGTCTGCCCATGGCAATCAGGATGGCAATCAAAAGGGCGATCGGAATAGTGAACAGCATGAAGGAGGGTAATAGAAAAACGATGATCTGGGCTATGGAAAAAACATTGACGCCTTTATTGATGACCAGATCCATAATTTGCATGATTTTCCCCATCAACAGGACGAAAGTAAGAACTAATAAAATAATTATAAAGGGGAAGGCAATTTCTTTGAATATATACCTGTTAATAATTTTGCGCATTTGATCGTCAACTTTTTTTCTTGAAAATAGCACGTATTGCTAAGTTTTCTCAAGCAAAACATCAAAAGCATTCATTTATTGACAGTTGCAAACATTTTTCCTATATTAATCCGTTATTTTTATTCTTCCTTCTTTTGAAAAAGGATAATTCTATGAAAGTTGATACAATGCGCCATATTGATTATTACGCCGGCGTTCCTCTTTGTTTTTTAGGTTCTTTGTGTCAAAAAATTATAAAATTGTTAATCAAGCACGATAAAAAAGCGCCGGAAAACGTTCTTTTTATCGAATTGTCGGAAATGGGCAGCGCTATTTTAGTTGATCCGGCAATGAGAAAACTGCAAAAAGAAGCAGGCGCCAACCTTCATTTTGCTATTTTCAAAAAAAATAAACCAAGTCTCGATTTATTAAGCACAGTTCCGCAGGAAAACATCTACACAATCCGTGAGGACAATTTTCTTTCGTTGGCGCTGGATGGAATAAAATTCTTTTATTGGACGAGAAAAAGAAAAATCGATGCGGTAATTGATTTGGAGCTTTTTTCCAGGGTTACAGCACTGCTTACCGGCTTTAGCGGCGCTCCTTACAAAGTGGGGTTTCACGCTTATTACAATGAAGGACTTTACCGGGGAGATTTTTTGTCGCATAAAGTCGCTTATAATCCCCACATTCATATCGCAAAAAATTTTATTGCTCTGGTCAACGCGCTCATGTCGCCGCAGGAAGAAATTCCTTACTCCAAGACGAAGATTGAAGACGATGAAATACGTCTTGCTAAAGTTAGATATTCCGCTGATGAGAAGAAGACGGTTATTGATATTGTTTGTGGATGTTTTGAAAAATTCGATCCCGTCAAGAATAAAATCGTTTTGATTAATCCCAATGCCAGTGAACTGCTTATCCAGCGGCGCTGGCCCCGGGAAAATTACGCGCAATTGATAAAAATGATTCTGGAGTACTGTCCACGGGCGATCGTCTTAATTACCGGCGATCCGCGCGAAAGGGAAGAGGCCCAGCGGCTCAAGGAGCAGGGGCAGAGTGACCGATGTGTCAATTTCGCTGGAAAGGTAAAATTTGCCGAACTTCCTTTGCTCTACAGTGTTTCAGAATTGATGGTTACCAATGATTCCGGACCACCGCATTTTGCCGCGATAACAGATATGCCGGCCTTTGTGATCTTCGGTCCGGAAACACCGGCTCTTTACGGATCACTGGGTAAGACTACGCCGATTTATGCCGGTTTGGCTTGTTCGCCCTGTGTCAGCGCTTCAAACCATCGCAAAACAGCGTGCATTGATAATGTCTGTCTTAAAGTTATAAAACCTGCGCAGGTGTTTAAAACTATCCAGCCGGAGTTAGAGAAAATTAATGCCCAAAGCTAACAATATGAATTAACATCTTTCTCTTCCGGCCATGCGCAAACAGTGTTCGCTCTTGCTGCTGCGTTAACTATTCTTTTCCCGCGTCGGGGTATACGACGTTATTCGTCGTTGCGGGTGCGGTGGGTATCAGTAGAATAATTTTAACTTCGCATTATTTGAGCGATGTTATTGCCGGAGCCGGTATCGGCATATTGCTGACTATGGCTGTAAAATATTTTTTTGACCGGAAGCAAATTAATTTAACCGTGAAATAAAAATGAGAAGCATCATGCAAAAAAAGTATATATTATTTTTAATACCCTTTATTCTTTATATCTGTTTGCTTTCGGTTATGCCGCAAATGGAACCGGATGAGGCCCGCTACAGCCTGATTGCCAGCGCCATGAATCAGTCCGGAAATTATGTCACGCCGCATATAAAAAATACAATTTATCTGGAAAAGCCTCCCTTGGTTTCCTGGGCGACGGCAATACTATTTAAAATATTGGGTGAAAACGATTTTGCAGCCCGTCTTTTTGCAGCTTTATGTGCCTGGGGCTGTATTTTGCTTGCTTATTTCATGGGCAGGCATTTCCGCGATGAAAAGACAGGCCTGTATGCGGCGATGCTGTTGACGATTTCTCTTCTGCCCTTTATATTGGGTCATCTCAATCTTCTGGATATTCCACTTACTTTTTTTGTGTGCCTTTCCGCGTGGTTTGGTTATCTGGCTTTACAAAAACAATCGCCTCAATATTTCCTTTATTTATTTTATTTTTCCTGCGCTCTGGCCTTTCTAACAAAAGGCCTCATCGGCGTTCTCTTTCCGTCTGGAATTTTGATTGTCTGGCTTATCTGGGTTGGACGATGGCGGGAAATATGGAAGTTTTTTTCACCTGTGGGCATATTAATATTTTTAGCGGTTGTTTGTCCCTGGTTAATAATGGCTCAAAGAGAAAATCCTGATTTTTTGTGGTTCTTTTTTGTTCGCGAGCATTTTTTGCGTTTTACGACAAAGATGCACCATAAAGAAGCCCCATTTTATTTCTATCTGCCCATAATTGCCGCCGGATTAATCCCCTGGATCTTTTATTTAATCAAAGCCTGGAAGAATAAATACATTACGGAGTCATTATTCACCAGAGATGAAAATAAATTTCTTATTACCTGGTTCTTGTTGATTTTTGCTTTTTATACCGTCTCTTCATCCAAATTGATACCTTACATTACCCCTGTGTTTTTACCATTATCTCTTTTCGCGGGATCTATATTCAAAAGGTATGAAGAAGAAATGCCGGCGGAACAAAAAAAATGGCGAAATATAATTTATCGGCTGGCGATTATTTTACAGTCTTTAATTCTATTTATTGCTTTGATTCTGCCGCCGATCTTGAAAAAATATGCCATTCTAAAGAATGATATTATTTTTGCGATTCTCATTCTAAAGAAAGAAGTTATTATTGTGATTTCCGACAAGTGGTGGCTGTATATCGCAGTTCCCTTAATTGTCCTGTTTCTAATGACTTTCCTGCCGGATTTAATTTATAAAAAATTCAAGAAGGGCTGGTTTTTCAGCATATATATTCTCTGTGCAGTGTTGCTGGGCAGCCTGCTTTTCCCCATTAATGATTTCCTGGGGCCTTACCGCAGCGCTAAAGTGGCCGGGGAGGCAATTGCCAGGTATGTGCCGCAGGATAGAGATTTATATCAATATCGGGTAAATTTTTACGGCATTGATTTTTATAATAAAATAAGAACACCGATTGTTGAAGATTTTGGCGAATTAGCGGAGGGTATTGCCAAGATGCCCGGGGAAGAAAAGAAACATTACTTCCTCTCCGTGGATGAATTTTTTAAGTTGTGCGAAGATAAAAAAGATATATATTGCATTACACGGCGTAAGGAAAAATTATTGGAGATTACTAAAAAATTTTCTGCAACGGAAGTACTCTGGGATAATAAAGCGTTTTATCTGCTTCATATAAAAAATTAAAAAAGGATGATCGTTGAAAGTAAGAAAAAAATTTTTGCCATTTAGCCGTCCGTCAATCGGCAAGAGCGAAATAAATAAAGTGACCGCCTGTTTAAAATCAGGATGGATTACGACAGGCGTGCTTTCTAAGGAATTTGAGGATAACTTCTGCAAGCTTTCAGGTTCCACGCTGGCGGTATCTCTTAATTCCGCCACAGCCGGGATGCATATTACTTTATCCGCGCTGAATATTGGCCCGGGTGATGAAATCATCACGCCGTCGATGACGTTTGCCTCCACGGTAAACATGATCGCATTAAGCGGCGCGAAACCGGTATTTGTCGATATTGATTACGGTACACTGAATATTAATACTAATTTGATTGAGGAGAAAATCACCAAGAGAACAAGAGCGATTATTCCGGTGCATTTCGCCGGAGCTCCCGCTAATATGGATAAGATAAATAATCTGGCGCGCAAATATAATTTAACTGTTATCGAAGATGCCGCTCATGCCGTAGGGACTTACTATAAAGGAATTCACACCGGCGGTTTCGGTCACACGGCTATCTTTTCTTTCCATCCGATAAAAAATATAACCACCGGCGAAGGCGGAATGGTCACCTTGAACGATGCCGCGCTGGAAAAGAAATTGCGGCTGCTGAGATTTCATGGAATCGAAAGAGACGCCTGGAAAAGATACGGCAAAGGCGGCAATCCGTCGTACGATATTGCAGCACCCGGATATAAATATAATATGCCGGATGTGCTGGCCGCGCTGGGATTGGCGCAAATGGAGCGCTGGCAGGAGTTTAATCAAAAGCGTACCGGGCTGGCTCAACTTTATCTGGAAGGCCTCAAGGATATTTCCGGTATTGATTTGCCTGAAGTTCCGGCATATGATCACACCCATGCGTGGCATCTTTTTGTGATAAAGGTTCATGCCGTGAATCGGGATGAGTTCATGAATAGATTATCCGATTACAATATCGGATACGGTCTGCATTTCCCGCCGGCTCATGCCTTAAACTATATAAAAGCAGGGTATGCGGATAATATTGGTCTGCTTCCGGAAACCGATCTTGCTGCGCAAAAGATTATTTCGTTGCCTTTGTTTCCGGATATGCGGGAAAAAGATGTAGAGTATGTCTGTAAAGCAATAAAGGAGATTATAAAAAATGGGTAAAGCTCAGGTGGCAGTAGTCATCCCCGTTTATAATGAAGAAGCGAATCTGTCTGCCTTGATGAAGCGGCTGATGCCGGTAATGCAGGGCATGAATAAAACCTTTGAGATAATCCTTATTGATGACGGGAGTCATGATGATTCTCTGGAAATTCTCAAAAGCTTTACGAAGGACGAACATGTAAAGGTGGTGGAACTGACCCGCAATTACGGTCAGCACTCGGCCATTATGGCCGGTTTTTCGGTTGTTAACGCTGATATTATTATTACGATGGATGCCGATTTACAGAATCCTCCTGAAGAAATACCGAAACTCGTCAAGCTTATGGAAGAGGGCAACTATGATGTTGTCGGTTCGATAAGAAAAGGGCGTAAAGATTCTTTCCTGAGAATCCTTCCTTCAAAAGTAATTAATATCGTTGCCCGAAAGATTACGGGAGTCAGCATGCGTGACTGGGGATGCATGCTGCGCGCCTATCGCAGTACCGTAGTGGAGAGAATGATTCAATGCCATGAACACGCCACATTTATTCCGGCGCTGGCGACGGTTTTCGCTAAACGTATCGCAGAAATAGAAGTGGAACATGAAGAAAGATACGGCGGCAAGTCCAGTTATCCCCTGAGTAAACTGATCAACCTTCAGTTCGATCTTGTGGCGTCGTTTTCTGATTTTCCGATGAAGCTGATCATGTACGGCGGAATCATCATGTCTTTTCTGGGCGTCTGTTTCGGTATCTTTCTGGCCGTCGCCAGACTGGCTTACGGCGCAAGATGGGCGGCGGATGGAATATTCACGCTGTTTGCCGTTTTATTCGTGTTCGTCGGCATGCAATTTTTTGCTCTGGGAGTTATCGGCGAATATATCGGCCGCATTTATGTGGAAGCCCGCAAGCGGCCGGAATATGTTATAGAAAAAGTGCACACTAATAATCAGTGAGAAATATTAATATGAAAACGGTTGTGTTTGCTTATCACAACATGGGCCTTACCGGTTTGGACGCTCTGTCGCGTCACGGTTACGATATAGCGGCTGTGTTTACTCATGAAGATGATCCCGGTGAAAATTGCTGGTTCGGTTCGGTTAAGAACTGGGCCGGTCAGAAAAATATCGCGGTATATACAACGGAAAAAGTCAATTCGCCTGATTGGATCGCGAAGATAGCGGCGATGAATCCCGATATAATATTTTCTTTCTATTACCGGAAAATGATCTGTCAGAAAATCCTTGATCTGCCTCGTGCGGGAGCTTTTAATCTGCATGGCTCATATTTGCCTTATTACCGGGGGAGATGTCCGGTCAACTGGGTAATCATCAACGGTGAGAAACAAACCGGCGTAACACTGCATTATATGATCGAAAAACCGGACGCCGGAGACATTGTCGGCCGGAAGCCGGTCGTGATAGACGTCTCCGATACTGCTAAAACCTTGAACGGTAAGCTCTGCGGGGCGGCAAAGGAACTTCTGGACGACGTGCTGCCTTTGATGAAAAAAGGTCAAAATTCGCGGCAGAAGCAGGATTTGAGTCAGGGCAGTTATTACGGCGGAAGACGTCCGGAGGATGGCCGCATTGACTGGAAAAAATCAGCCGTTGAAATTTACAATTTGATTCGCGGAGTCACCCAACCATATCCCGGAGCCTTTGCTTCCTTGGATAATGATGAAAAAATTATTATCTGGTGGGCCGAACCGGTAGTGTCTAAAGAAGTATTCATGCCGGGGAAATTAATTATTACTGACAAAGAAATTCTTGTGCAAACGGGTAAAAATGCTATAAAGTTCCTCGATATTGAAGTGAAAGGGAAACGCCTTAGAGGCGAACAAATTAATAACTATTTTGAAAGCGGAAAGGTAAAAGAACTAAAATGAAAATATTAATTCTTGGTGTGAACGGATTTATCGGACACCATCTGGTCAACAGAATACTGGCGAAAAAGAAAGACTGGATAGTCTACGGGATGGATTTGGGAACGGACCGGCTGGGCAAATCTCTGAATAATCCTAATTTTCATTTCATGGAAGGCGATATTGCCATCAACCGGGAATGGATAGAACTGCAAATCAAGAAATGCGATGTCGTCATGCCGCTGGTGGCTATTGCCACTCCGAAGCTTTACGTGGAAGATCCCATCGCCGTGTATAATCTAGATTTTGAGATGAACGTTGATATTATCAAGAAATGCGTCAAATATCACAAGCGCGTTGTCTTTCCCTCCACCTCTGAAGTATACGGCGCCTGCAATGATCCGGAATTTAAAGAAGATGAAAGCTTTCTGGTAGTAGGCCCGATCAATAAGGAACGCTGGATATACTCCTGCTGCAAACAGCTTCTGGACCGCGTGATTTACGGCTACGGCACAAGAGGTCATCTGGAGTTTACCTTGTTTCGACCGTTTAACTGGGTAGGCCCCAGGCTCGATTCTCTCTATACGGCCAAGGAAGGCAGTTCGCGCGTTGTCACGCAATTCATCGCAGAACTGTTCTTAAAAAGGCCGATAAATCTTGTTGACGGCGGAACGCAGAAACGCTGCTTTACTTATGTTGACGACGGTATCGACGCGCTGATGAAAATACTGGAAAATAAAAATGACGTCTGCAAGAACCAGATTATCAACATCGGCAATCCCCAAAACGAATGTTCGGTGAAAGAGCTGGCCCAGATTTTGAAAAAGTTGTTTAAACAGCATCCCGATCATCGAAACGATAAAACCTATTCCAAAATAATTGATACTTCCGCGGATACGTTTTACGGCAAGGGTTATCAGGATATTTACACCCGCAAGCCCAGCATTGAAAAGGCGGGGAAGCTCTTAAACTGGGAACCGAAAATCGGATTGGAAGAATCCATGCGGCTAACGCTTAATTCGTTTCTGAAAGAAAACAAAAACGCCAAAATATAATCTATATATTTCTTTCCTTTAGCTCCTCTCCCTTGAGGGGAGAGGTTGGGTGAGGGTGAAAAATAGTTATGCCGATGCTCGGATTAAAAATAGATGTCGATACCTACTGGGGTATGAAAAACGGCGTGCCCTCTCTTTTGCAAACCTTAAAACAATTCAATTTGAAAGGAACATTTTTCTTAAGCATCGGACCGGATAATTCCGGCCGCGCCGCATTACAGCTAATCAAGAATCCGCTATTTTTAAGGAAGATGATGCGGACAAACGCGCCCGCTCTTTACGGCTGGAAAACGGCTTTATATGGAACACTACTTCCCGCGCCGATGATAGCGCTTTCCTTTCCTGACATTGTGAATGATATAATCGCCGCTGGTCATGAAGTTCAATTTCACGCCTGGGATCACCGCCGGTGGCAAGATGATCTGTCGCGTAAATCAGAAAAATGGATTAGTGAATGGTTTGTCAAAGGCATGAGTGGCTTCGAAAAATTGACTGGAAAGAAACCAACGGCTTTCGGTGCGCCTTCATGGACAATTAATGACCGCGTACTGGCAATAATCAAGGAATATAAATTTGAATATCTGAGTTGCACGCGGGCCAAAACTCCTTTTATCCATGCAATAGCTAATCTTCCTGAGATACCATCCGACCTGCCTTGCTTTGAAGAAATTGATGCGCAAAAAGGTATCTCGATTATTGCCGGTCTTCTTAAAGACGGTGGAACACATGTTTTGCCGGTTCATGCCGAAGTAGAAGGAGGCCTCTTTGAAAATCAATTCAGAGAACTTTTGGAAAAAACGCTAAGCCAGAACATAGAAATAGTACCGCTGAAGACAATCAAAGACAAAATTGATATTAAAAATCTGCCTGCAAGAAAATACAAAATGGAATTACTCCCCGGCCGCCATTCACCCTGTGCCGTTTAATATTTAAATGCTGTCATTCCCGAGAAGAGACTGTGTCGCAATAACAAATATAACCATTAAATGTCCTCCGCTGGCGGAGGTGTCACGCAGTGACGGAGGTGGATTAAATTCACATAATTCTCAACTGACCAAAATTACGTATGTTTCAAAAACTTTTCCACCCCCTGCCCCCGCCAGCGGGGGACATTACTCATAACGCATAATAAATATTTGCAATTATGACACAGTCTCGGAGGCCGGTATCCAGTATGAATTTTCAATTAGCTTTTCTTAAATAAATCTTCCAACTTATTTTTAGTTCCCGAACCAGCCGAGCTGGAAGACTTTCCTGATTGCTTGAATCTAAAAAAGTCACAAAAATTGGAGCGGGTTTTGTCCACAACACGTTCTGCTTGTGATTCACGACAATCGTTATAAGAACCTGTATCATAAAAAGAACAATTCAAACAACAATGCAGATCAGCTCCGCAGGAATGGCACTGTGCCTGCCTGCCGACAAAAAAATCATCCGGGATGTCTTTTTTACATTTGTGGCAAATATTCATGCAAGTGAAGATATAAATTATGTCCGATGTTTGTCAAGAAACTTTCATGTAGAAGCCTTTTTGGTGAAACATTTATGCAGGCCTATTTTAAATTTTCTCTCTGATAGGCAGCGCCTTCTTGAATAAATTGATTGATCGTGGTTGATTACGTCTTGAAATCAGGCTTCGCCGCACAGGATGCTGATTTCACGCCGTACTGCCTCGATCAGTTCATCCTTGTTTTCTACGGTGTATGCCGAGGCATCAATCGGCTTGCCAATATGGACATTCACCTTCTGATCCAGGAAGAAGTCCCAGGTCTTGGGCCTCAGGACTTTCTCGGAACCACGGATGCCGATAGGTATAATCTGTGCGCCGGCCTCAATAGCAAGTATGAAGCCTCCTTTCTTAAACATTCCCATTCGTCCGGTTCGTGAACGGGTTCCTTCAGGGGCTATCCACAATACGATCCCATCCTCCATTTTTTCGCGGGCCTTCTTCAAATCCTGCTTGGCCTGCTCGATATTGTTACGGTCGATGGAGATGAATTCACCCGCCGCCATGCCACGTCCCCACAATGGTATCCGGAACAGCTCCTTCTTGGTAAGCATGCGGATGCTGGCCGGAAGAGAGAGGATTGTTAGGGGAATGTCATAATGGCTGCGGTGATTCGACATGATGATGTGGCGTTTTCCCTGTTCGATGCGGATGTTGAAAGGATCGAAGACCGTCTTTTTTATTCGGACTGCATTTACCAGTCCGTTCGACCACCAGTTCAAAAGTCCGTCCCCGTCTTTTCTGGGGTACCCGCCCTTGAAGCTCACCCAGTACAAAACGATGACGGTGATTCTGAGTGTCACATATAAGCTTACCAGCATAATTAATATTTTACGGGATAGAAAAGCCTTCATAGCGCTTCATCCTCCTTCATCCAAATTATCACCGATGGCAAAAAAAAGCAGTTCAGACAACAATGCAAATCAACGCCGCAGGAAGGGCATTGCGATTGCCGTCCGGCAAAAAGATCATCTGCGATTTCTTTTATACATTTGTGGCAGATATTCATAAAAGTGAAGATACAAGTTGTGTCGGGTAAATGTCAAGAAGCTTTCATAACCATGTAATAGGGATATAAATTGTCCAAGATCATACGGAAATACAAAATGGAATTACTTCCCTGCTGCCATTCGCCCTGCGCCGTCTAAATAAAGATTTAGTTAGGTATTGCTTAATCCTTTTTAATCATGTAAATTACTTACATGGAGAGAAAAAAGATAGTCGAATATTGGGTCGAATCATCTGATTTGGACTATAATGTTATGCAAAGTCTCTTTGCTAACGGTCATTACTCATGGTCGCTTTTTTTAAGTCATCTTGTTATAGAAAAGTTATTGAAGGCGTATTATGTAATAAAAGTTGATGTAAATTATCCTCGTATTCATAATCTTATTGAAATTGCTGATAAAGCGGCGCTGGATTTATCTGAAGATCAAAAGATAATTTTAGAAGAATTGACAACGTTCAATCTTCGGGCGAGATACCCTGATTATAAAAAGAGATT
The DNA here is from genome assembly GCA_000747625.2 of Smithella sp. SCADC. GTDB lineage: Bacteria > Desulfobacterota > Syntrophia > Syntrophales > Smithellaceae > Smithella. The sequence goes on along the minus strand of JQDQ01000013.1, from coordinate 34,001 downwards.
TCAAAAAAAGGCTACTCGTCAGTTTACGGAAAATCAAATATCCAAGGTTAATGGTTTTAGAAAATGGCTGCTCGAAAAGATAAGCAATTAGTTTATAAAAAAATAAAAGATTATTTGCAGAATTTGAAACGCAACAATATTGCTGTCTGGCGGTTGTATCTTTATGGTTCTTATGCCAAAGACACTTATAATTCTGAAAGCGATATTGATTTGGCCGTATTCCTTGATCGGGATGATATTGATGGCTTCGATGAAGATGTACAACTCAGAAAACTAAGGTGGAATATTGATCTGCGCATTGAACCGCACACTTTTGCTCGGTCGGATTTTGACGAAACTGATCCGTATATTAAAGAGATAATCGAAACGGGCGAACGAATTTTTGATAAGAGCTTGTCTGCTGAATAATTTATGCCCCGCCCTGTCACGCGAAGGCGGGCGGAGTGCCCTTCAGGGTAAATCCAGTATGAATTTAGCCTTTCTTAAACAACCCTTCCAGCTTGTCTTTAGTTTCTGAACCAGCCGAACTGGAGGATTTTACTGTCTGTTTGAATTTGAAAAAATCACAAAAATGGAACGGATTTTATCCAGCACTCTTTCAGCCTGTACCTCTTTTGATCCAATCCTTGCCGCCCAGCATGCGTGCGACAATCATGCTGGAGACGTTATCGCCGACGGCGTTGAGCATTGTCGCCGGTGCGTCGACCAGTGTGCCGATCATCGTGATAATCGGAAAGGCTTCCAGCGGTAAACCATAAAAGGAAATTATCAGCAGTTCCCCAATTGTTCCGCCGCCGGGGATGCCACTGACTACAACACCGGTTAACAGGGCAATGCCCAGAGCGGTCAGAATTGTTTGTGCTCCGGAAAAGGGCATATTAAATATACCGAACAGGAAAGCAATTTTTAAAATGGCCGCAAGACAAGAGCCTTCCATATGCATCGTTGCTCCGATGGGGATGATAACTTCGCTTATATCCTTGGGCACGCCGTTTTTATTTGCAGCTTCCAGATTAGCGGGAATTGTTGCCATCGAACTTCCTGTCGCCAAAGCAATAAGCGAGGCCGGAATGATATTGCGCCAGAACCGGCGCACGCCTTCGCCTTTGGCGGCAATAAAAGCATAGATAGTGAAAGCGATAAAGAAATACAAAATAGCTGTCGGGTAATAAAGAACCATCGCCCTGGCGTAAGAACCCAGCAACTCCGGTCCGAAGACACCGGCCAGATAGGCAAAGTAGGCGCAAAGGCCGATGGGAGCGTAGTACATGATGAAAGAAATAAGTTTCATCATCACATCGCTTCCCGAAGTCAGGAAGTTGGCGAAAGATTTTCCGCGTTCACCTACCGCCGAAGTTGCCAGTCCTGTGAGAATGGCAAAGATAATCAGTGCCAGCATGTTCTTTTTAGATAATAAATCGGCAAAATCGGAAACAGTAAAAGCCTTCACCATTTGTTCGGAAGCTTTTAAGTGTTCGACATTTACCCCATTGCCTAAATTTACATGAGCGCCTGTTGCCGGAGGATAAAGAATAACGCCGATGATCATAACCATCGAAGCGATCAGGCCGGTAATAACAAAAACAAAAATCATGGACCCCATTATTTTTCCCAGACGCCGGATGTTGGTCATTCCCGCGACGGCGGAAGAAATGGAAAAGAAAACCAGAGGCACGATCACGGTAAAGAGGAGATTCAGAAAAATATCGCCGAATGGTTTAAAAACAATAGCATCCTTTTGATAGATGATTCCTAAAAATGATCCGATGATAATCGAGATAATCAGGATGATCGAAAAGCCGTATGATTTAAAAAACGGAGGCAGTTTTATCTTCATGTTTTTCACTCGATAACAAAATCAAAGTAAGTATCGGGATAAGGTTCGTTTGTCAGGGTGTAGTGCCACCATTCCTTATCATTATTTGTGATGCCGGTAATGATAAGCGGCGATGCCGCAGGATTGAGCCAGCCGAGAATTTTAATGATATCCTCTTCGGAAACAGCCACGCATCCGGCCGTAGGTATGCCTTCGCCTTTCCAGATGTGCAGAAAGATGGCGCTGCCGTTTCCTTTTATTACAGGGTCCGTATTATACTCAATGACAATTCCATACTTGTAAAGATCGTCATCACGTTTCATCATCTCGTAAGATACCGCACGCGTTTCGGATTTTTTCACCCAGCGGTTGTAATCTTCGGCGTTTTGGTCATCAACCCAGATATCGTCGGCCAAAGCCTGACGGTAAGGCATTTTTGTTTCTATAGATTCATCATAGCCGAAGGTCATTTTAACAGGAAAAATGCCGGAAGGTGTTCTGCCGTCACCCTCTTTTTTTTCTCCTTCAGGCGCAAAGCCGTTTTTCCCGACTACGGCGTCAAAAGGTTCAAAAACGGCCTGCCATTTATTTTCACGCTTTTCCATGGCGTAAAGAGTTGTTTTGGTGAAAAAAAGAAAGCTATTGTCTCTGACGAGGATAATTTGAGAAGACTGGCCGATTCTATTTCCCCGGGATATTAAAAAATCTCCGGCATTGAATTTTGATGCTAAAGGAGCAAAAACACATCCCTGCAGGGATAAAAACGGCAGAAGTATTGAAAATAACAAGGTTATTGGTAATGATTTTTTTATCTTCATAGAATCATTAATTCTTTTAGGATTTAGGCTGTACAATATGGCAAAAATATAAAAAAATCAAGTAATAACGTGGTATCAAGTTATCCTTGACTTTGAATCTTTTTCTGTGATAGCTAATGCGAATCTAAAATCAGAATACTTGCTAATCTTATCTATAATATCAAGGGAAAGAAATAATGCCGGATCACTTTACATTGATGATTATTCCTAACCGCAAGAGCGGAGTTAAAAAAATATCTGTTCCCAAAACTATTATCCGTAATATTCTTATTGCTTCCGTTCTCATCATTCTGGTAACTCTCTATGTTGTCTATGATTACGCCAGTATCAAAAGAGACCGGGCTGAGCTGGCAAGATTAAGACAGCAAACAAAAGAGCAGTCTCAGCAGTTTCGGGATCTGGCCATGAAAATGGACGCATTTTCAGATCGAATGGAAGAGCTCAGGCAAGTTGATAAAAAAATCAGAACTCTGGCATATGAAACAAGCCGGGATAAAAAACTGCCGTTGGGTGTCGGCGGATCTGATAATGAAACAAAGATAAAGTCTTTGCTGGATCAGGACCAGCAGAAATTAATAGCCGGAATGCGTCAAGGCATCGAAAAACTTAATGAAGATGCCGGCTACCGGGAAAAAAGCTTTAGCGAAGTATTAGCTTTCCTGCATGAACAAAAATCTATCCTTGCTTGTACTCCTTCCATCTGGCCCGTAAAAGGCTGGGTTACATCGGAGTTCGGAGCGCGACAATCACCTTTCAGATCAGGTGTGGAATTTCATAGAGGATTGGATATATCGACCCGGTTTGGTAAGGAAGTAATTGCGCCGGCAGATGGAATCGTGGTTATCAGTGCCTATGATTCACAGGATGGTAATTTTGTAAAAATTGATCATGGCCGTGGTTTGGCTACCGGTTTTGCCCATTTGTCCAAAATGGCCGTAAAACAAGGAATGAGGGTTAAAAGAGGAGATATTATCGGTTATGTTGGCGATACCGGCCGCAGTACAGGTTCGCATCTTCACTATGCAGTGTTTGTCAACAATTTTCCGGTAAATCCTAAAAAGTACTTGAAAAGCAGTTGATCGTCTGATCGTGTAGGCAGGTAACAATAATCGTTTTCATTGCCGGAAAATTTCATCCCGGAAGCATGAGCTTTTATTGTCAATAAAATTCAAATATTTAAACTCACCGGTAAGATTGCCGGTTTTTTTTTAAAAAAGGTAATCAATGTTTCTGGAAGACATACTTAAAAAAATTGTGGGAACAAAAAATGACCGGGAATTAAAGCGGTTGTCATTGCTATTAGATGAAATCAATAATTTCGAACCGGCGATGATGTCTTTAACTGATGAAGAATTGCGGGCCAAGACTCCTTATTTCAGGGAAAAATTAAAAAATGGTTTTACTCTTGATGATATTCTGACGGAAGCTTTTGCTGTGGCCAGGGAGGCTTCCCGCCGTACTTTACTGATGAGGCCTTTCGATGTTCAGGTAATCGGCGGAATTGTTTTACATGAAGGTAAGATTGCCGAAATGAAAACAGGTGAAGGAAAAACACTGGCCGCGACGATGCCTCTTTATCTTAACTCGTTGGAGCAAAAGGGATGTCATGTAGTTACGGTCAATGATTATCTGGCCAAGAGAGATGCTGAATGGATGGGGCCTATCTATAAATTTTTGGGCCTGAGCGTTGGTGTGATTGTTCATGGTTTGGATGATCCCGAGAGAAGAGAAGCCTATCACTGTGATATTACGTACGGAACCAATAATGAATTTGGTTTTGATTATCTTCGCGACAACATGAAATTTACGTTGGATGATTATGTTCAACGCGAGTTCAATTATGCTATCGTTGATGAAGTTGACAGTATTTTGATTGATGAAGCCAGGACCCCATTAATTATTTCCGGTTCTTCCGAGGAGTCAACGGATAAATATTATAAAATTAATCAAATCATCCCCCGATTGAAAAAAGATGCTGATTACACGATAGAAGAAAAAAGCAAAACGGTTGTTCTTACCGAAGAAGGTGTTGCACATGTTGAGGGATTTTTGAATGTGCAAAATCTTTATGAACCGCGCAATATAGAAATCGTTCATCATGTCAATCAGGCTCTCCGCGCCCATACTTTGTTTAGACGAGATGTGGATTATCTGGTGAAAGACGGAGAAGTTATAATTGTTGATGAATTCACGGGAAGAGTAATGCCCGGACGACGCTACAGTGACGGCCTGCATCAGGCACTGGAAGCGAAAGAAAAGGTGAAAATTGAAAAAGAAAATCAAACGCTGGCTTCCATCACGTTTCAGAATTATTTTAGAATGTACAAGAAACTGGCGGGAATGACCGGAACCGCCGATACGGAAGCGGCCGAATTCAAGAAAATATATAATCTTGACGTTTTGGTTGTTCCGACCAATATGCCGATGATTCGTGATGATTACAACGACTTAATCTATAAAACAGAAGAGGAAAAAATCAAAGCCGTCATTAAAGAAGTCAAAGAATTAAATAAGGAGAAAAGACCGGTTTTGATCGGGACTATCTCGATAGAGAAATCTGAACTCCTCAGCAAATATCTGACCAAGTCCGGGGTTAAGCATTATGTGCTGAACGCTAAAAATCATGAAAAGGAAGCGGAGATAGTAGCTAATGCCGGCCAGCCGGGAATGGTTACGATATCCACAAATATGGCTGGCCGTGGCACTGATATTAAACTGGGAGAAGGGGTGGCGGAATTGGGAGGACTGCATATTTTAGGCACCGAACGTCATGAAAGCCGCCGCATTGACAACCAGTTAAGAGGACGATCCGGAAGGCAGGGCGATAATGGGTCTTCGCGCTTTTATCTTTCTCTGGAAGATGACCTTTTGCGTATATTCGGCGCGGAGAGAATATCCGGGATTATGGATAGAATCGGCATTGAAGAGGATCAGCCGATTGAACATAAATATATTTCCCGGGCCATAGAAAATGCCCAGAAGCGTGTCGAAGGACAAAACTTTGATATCCGCAAACATCTGCTTGATTATGATGACGTAATGAACAGGCAGCGTAAAGTAATTTACGAACAGCGTAAAAAAGTGCTGCGTGGCGAAGACTTATGGACAGATGTTAATGAGATGATTGAAGAAATCATCGATGATCTTTTGTCCGAATTTATGAATGAGAAAGAAAATAAGGAGGAATGGAACCTTAAAGGATTTGAGGATGCTTTGTTCAAGCAGTTCAATATTAGATTTGATTTGGTGAATTTCGGGCAAAGTAATTCTCCTCAATTATCCATTCGGGAGTTTATAATTGAAGGCGTCCAAAAACTCCTGCATAATAAGGAAAATGAATTCGGCAAGGAGCTTATGGATTACCTGATGAAGGTAATCATGCTCCAGGCGATAGACACTCAGTGGAAAGAACATCTGCTGGCGATGGACCATCTAAGAGAAGGAATCGGTCTGCGCGGTTACGCTCAAAAGGATCCGGTCAGGGAATATCAGCGGGAAGGGTATGAGATGTTCATGGAAATGATTGCCCGCATTAAAATGGATGTACTCGAAAAACTTTGCCTGATTAGAATCCAGAGAGAGGAAGAAGTAGAAGAAATACGGCAGAAGCAAAAGCAGGATTATATTATGAGCCGCGGGGAAGATGTGCCCGAATCAAAAACGGTTAAGCATGAAGGCGCCAAGACCGGAAGGAATGATCCCTGTCCTTGCGGGAGCGGTAAGAAATATAAGAAATGTTGCGGCGCTTAAGTTATTAGAAAAAAAGGAAGTGGTGTTATGGTTAAAAATAAAACAAAAATATATGTGCCCGGCTTTCTAGCCAATGGAATTGCCGTTGGTATTAAGGGGACCGATAAAAAAGACCTGGGCTTGATTTATTCTACCGTACCCGCAAAAGTGGCGGCAGTATTTACTAAAAATACCTTTAAAGCGGCGCCGCTGCTGATTAATGAAGAACGTGTTAAAAGAGGCATAGCTCAGGCGATCATTACCAACAGTGGTTGTGCCAACGCGGCAACAGGGAAAGAAGGTTACAGGGATGCATTGGCTGTTTCCGCGGCTTTATCCAGAGAAATGAAAATAAAAAATGAATTAGTCCTGGTAAGTTCGACGGGAGTGATAGGAAAGAGACTTCCCTTAAAAAAGATAGAAAGCGGCATCGGTAAATTAGTTAAAGGATTAAACGAGGCCGGAATTGAGGATGCGGAAGCGGCAATGATGACAACGGATAAATATCCCAAGGTTGCCATCCGCAAAGGCGTGGTCGGAGCAAAAGATATTACCATTTGCGGTATCGCCAAAGGAGCCGGGATGATTGAACCCAATATGGCGACTTTGCTGACTTATGTAATGACCGATGCTTTAATCGATTCCAAAGCTTTGAGCACAGTGTTTCATCAGGTCATTAATTCTACATTTAATTCCATCAGTGTTGACGGCTGTATGAGCACCAATGACATGGCGATTATCATGGCTAATGGTTTAGCCGGCAATAATCCATTGGAGAAGGTGCAAGCCCGCCTGCAGCGTTTTCGTGACATGTTATCCGAGGTTTTAACGGAACTTTGCCAGGCTGTTGTTCAAGATGGCGAAGGAGCGACCAAATTTATATCAATTATGGTGGAAGGCGCTAAATCAAAATCGGATGCGCGGTCTGCCGCCTATGCTATCGCGAACTCCAATCTGGTCAAAACGGCTTTTTTCGGAGAGGATCCTAACTGGGGAAGAATAATTGCCGCCCTTGGTTCTTCCGGAATATCCATGGAGAAAGAAAAAGTAAGCCTGTCCATTGGCGGCAAAATGGTGTTTCATCAGGATTCTCCCGTTGCTTTTAATTTAAGCGAATTGAAAGAAATATTTAAAAAAGACAGGATCAATGTGCACGTTGGATTGGGAGCAGGAGATAAATCATATTTTGTTTATACCTCTGATCTTTCCTGCGATTATGTGAAAATAAACGCCGATTACACGACCTGATCGCCTCTAAAAAGCATTAATTTTATTGCCGGAAACGGTTATTTAAACTTGATTATTTAGAATGTTTATGCTAAGTGCCGACAGATAAATTTCGCACATCTTCGGATTGCCGGTATGTTGCTTAAATTTAAGTTTGCCGCGCAAGTTGAAGAAGATGGAGGAAAAAACAAAATAAGGAGATAAATATGTCAGCAATTTCAATGAAACTTTTACTGGAAGCGGGTGTTCATTTCGGACATCAGACAAACAAATGGAATCCCAAGATGAAACCATACATCTTCGGGGCAAGAAACAACATCTACATTATCGATCTTCAGCAGACCGTCGGTTTGTTTCAGACGGCGTATAATTTTGTGATTGATGTTATCAGTCAGGGCAAAGAAGTGCTTTTTGTGGGGACAAAAAAACAATCACAGGAAGCCATTAAGGAGGATGCTCTGCGCTGCGGCATGCCTTATGTCAATCAACGCTGGCTCGGCGGAATGTTGACGAATTTCGCTACAATTAAAAAGAGTATTGATCGTTTAAACACCTTGACGAACATGTTCAATGATGACTCCATTAAAGCTTTTCCTAAAAAAGAAATAACCAAATTGCAAAAGGAAAAGGAAAAACTGGAAAATGTTTTAGGTGGGATCAGAAACATGAAATCCACACCGGCGGCTGTTTTTATCGTTGATCCCAGCCGTGAACATATAACGGTTAATGAAGCGAAAAAGTTAAGGATTCCGATAGTGGCGATAGTTGATACGAATTGTGATCCTGATGCTATCGATTATATTATACCGGGAAATGATGATGCCATCAGAGCGATTAAATTGTTTACCTCTAAATTTGCCGATGCGGTTTTGGAAGGGAAAAAGCGTCTGGAAGAAAAGCTGACGGCAGAATCCAATAAAGAAACAAATGTGATTGTCGAAACCAAGCCGGAAGAAACGGATATTCCCGAAAGCATAGAAATGGAAGATAAAGTTGCACAATCAGAAGAATAAACCGGCGAATCATTCAAACAGCTATAAAATATAGTGGATCTATTAATAGGTTAAGGGAGGAATTAAAATTGGAAATAACTTCAGCAATGGTTAAAGAGTTAAGAGTAAAAACCGGTACGGGCATGATGGATTGCAAGGAAGCATTAAAAGCCACGGACGGTGATTTTGAAAAAGCAATCGATTATCTAAGAAAAAAGGGTTTATCGGCGGCAACGAAAAGATCTTCTAAAGCTGCTAAAGATGGTACGGTAGCTTCTTATATTCATATGGGTGGCAAAATTGGCGTGATGGTGGAAATAAATTGCGAAACTGATTTTGTGGCAAAGACAGATGATTTTCAAAAAATGGCCAAAGATATTGCCATGCATATCGCGGCATCAAATCCGCTTTATGTCCGGCCGGATGAAGTTCCAGCCGACGTTTTAGAAAGGGAGAAAGAAATTTACCGCAGTCAGTTGCAGGAAGAGAAAAAACCGGAAAAAATATGGGATAAGATAATTGAAGGTAAACTCAAAAAATATTACGAAGAAGTCTGTCTGGTTGACCAGAAATTCATAAAGGACACGGATATTACTATCGGGACGCTTTTAAGTAACACCATATCCAAAACCGGTGAGAATGTTGTTATTCGCAGATTTGCAAGATTTCAACTGGGAGAGGAAATTAAAAAATAGGTGGGTAAAATAAAAGAAAAAGCCGGTTATAAAAGAATATTATTGAAATTGAGCGGAGAATCTCTTTTAGGCAAACAGCCGTTCGGAATTGATCCGGATGTGGCTAATTTCATTGCTCAGGAGATAAAATCTGTTGCCGATCTTAATATTCAAATTGGAATTGTTGTCGGGGGCGGCAATATCTTTCGGGGACTGGAATCCGGTTCCAAGGGCATAGACCGGATTTCAGCCGATTACATGGGTATGCTGGCTACTGTGATTAATAGCCTGGCTCTGCAAAGCGCGTTGGAGAGGTGTGGCATACCTACGCGTGTACAATCATCGATTGAAATGCATGAAATTGCCGAGCCGTTTATTCAGCGAAGAGCCATTCGCCATTTAGAAAAGGGAAGAGTGGTTATCTTTGCCGGTGGGACCGGTAATCCTTATTTTACTACGGATACAGCGGCATCTTTAAGGGCTATGGAAATCAAAGCTGATGTTATAATGAAGGCTACTAAGGTCGATGGAGTATATGACAGCGATCCGGTAAAGAATAAAAAAGCGATCATGTTTAAAAATATCAGTTATATAGAAGTCTTAACTAAAAACCTTAAAGTAATGGATGCAACTGCAATATCGCTTTGCCGGGATAATTTGCTGCCTATTATTGTTTTTAATTTGCAAAAGAAAGGTAATATCCGTAGGGCAATTTGTGGTCTCAAAATTGGCACTTATGTAGGAGAATGATATGAAAGAAACTATTTTTCAAAAATTTAAAGACGAAATGGAAAAAACAATTGTTAGTCTAAGTAAATCCTTCAGCAGAGTGAGAACAGGCAGAGCATCCGTTGCGCTTCTGGATGGAATAAAGGTTGATTATTACGGTGCCGCTACTCCCCTTAATCAAGTTGCCAATATTTCTATTCCGGAAAACCGTCTAATTCTTATTGTTCCATGGGATGCCTCGGTAATTGGTGCAATTGAGAAGGCTATTCAAAAATCGGATTTAGGTTTGACGCCGTCAAATGACGGAAAAGTCGTTCGTCTTGCTATTCCACAGTTAACGGAAGAACGTCGCAAAGAACTGGTTAAGGTTGTTAAAAAGATGGCGGAAGAAGGAAAAGTCAAATTACGTAATGCCCGCAGGGATGCTAATGAAGAATTAAAAAATATAAAAAAAAACAATAAAATGGCGGAGGATGAGCTTTTTACCGCACAGGATGAAGTTCAAAAATTAACTGATCAATATATCGAAAAAACAGACAAAGTACTTGCAGCCAAAGAAAAAGAAATAATGGAGATTTAAACCAAACTTTTCATAAATACATCAATGGGGAGTCGAAAACTCCCCATTTGTTTTTATGCGTACTTGTCCAATGCATTGTTTTATTTAAGGGCTAATTTTAAAAGATATTATTAATATTTAACGAAATGAGATTCCCTGTTGAAAAAAATTGCTCTGTCTATTAGAGTGACAATTAATTGGAGCCTGATTAGTGATAAAAATTGACTGGAATAAATTGCCCCGGCACATAGCCATAATTGTGGATGGTAATGGCCGTTGGGCTAAACAACATGCCATAGGCAGAATTCGCGGACATAGACAAGGCGCCAAAGCTGTCAGGACTGTCATCAAAGCGTGTCGCGAAATAGGTATTGAATATCTAACCCTGTATGCCTTTTCCATAGAAAATTGGGAACGTCCGGCAAAAGAAGTAGAAGCTTTGATGTTCCTTTTGGATGAATATTTGACCAAAGAAGCAAAGGAACTGCAAAAACAGGGAATCCGGCTCACAACAATCGGTGAAATAGATCGTTTGCATCCGGCTGTACAAAAGAAACTCTTACAGACAAAAGAATGCACGGCAAAGAATGACAAGATGGTTTTAAATCTGGCTTTGAGTTACGGTGGAAAAGATGAGATTATCAGCGCTGTAAGAAGAATTGTTCAGGATAATATAACAGGTAAAATGGATATAAATGATATTAATAAAAAAACTTTTGATCGTTATTTGTATACTTCCGGAATTCCTGATCCGGATTTGTTGATTCGTACCAGCGGCGAATATCGCATCAGTAATTTCCTGCTCTGGCAGATGGCTTACACGGAACTCTATTTTACCAATGTTCTCTGGCCTGATTTTACAAAGGATGATCTTTTTAAAGCAATTGCCAGTTATCAGAAACGTGAAAGACGTTTTGGCCTGACCAGTGAACAGTTGAAAGAAAAGAAGTGAAAAGTGAATAGTAAATAGTAAAGGGTGAATGGTGAATCGTGAAGAGTGAAATGTTAAGAGAAAAATAAATGTCCGAAAATACGTCCGGGGAAAGTAATTCATTATTAAAAAGATGGGTGACAGGTCTTATCCTGGCGCCTGTATTAGTCTTAATTGTCGTGTTCGGTTCAAAAGAAATATTTGCGGCTCTTGTTATTTTCTTTATCATGGGCGGAGTTTGGGAATACAATCACATGGTTTTCGGGAAAGGTTTTGTAAAGGAAAAAATTGAAGGTCTGATTCTGGCGGTAATGATTCCTTTGTCAGTCTTATTGGGAAATAGTCAGCATTTACTTGCCATACTGTCCTTCTCCGTCTTGATTGTTTTTATGCTATTTGTCCTGTCGATTAAAGAAGCAGAGTTTGATGTCCTATCCGTTGCTAAAGTAATCTTCGGTATGATGTACATACCTTTTTTAATGTCATATTTCATTTCATTACGAATAATGGATAAAGGAATAGAATGGATATTCTTTGTGTTATTCCTTGCCTTCATTGGTGATATATTTGCGTTATATGCGGGTAAACATTTCGGTAAACATAAACTCGCTCCTTTTGTCAGTCCCGGTAAAACTGTGGAAGGTTTGGCTGGATTGGTCCTGGGAAGCACAAGCGCTTGTCTGATCTTCAGTTACTACTTCCTGCCGGAAATACCGGTTACGCAAATAATAATTCTTGCTTTTACCGGCAGTATTATCGGGCAGCTGGGCGATATTTGTGAATCTGCTGTTAAAAGAAATTACGGGCTTAAGGATGCGGGTTCAATTCTGCCCGGTCACGGGGGCATCCTTGATCGTCTGGATTGCCTGCTTTTTATTGCTCCCTTTGTTTATTATTACCGGATGTTTATAATTGGATAAATGAAAAAAATAACGATTTTGGGATCAACAGGTTCGATTGGATGCAGTGCGCTGGATGTTATTGGAAAAAATCCTGAACGTTTTCAAGTCGTGGCGCTTGCCGCCGGGAAAAATATAGCGCTGCTCAAAAAACAAATAGAAAAATTTAAGCCCAAAGTGGTTGCTGTAAGCGCCAAAGAAAGCGCTCTTCAACTTCGTGATTCCTTAACAACTAAAGATAAGGTTAAAATATTTTATGATCAGGAAGGATTGAAAGAGATTGCTTCATTTCCTTCGGCGGATGTCGTCATTTCAGCTATCTCAGGTTCCGCTGGTTTAATACCGGCGATTGCGGCAATTGAAGCGGGCAAAGATATCGCTTTAGCCAACAAAGAAACGATGGTAATGGCTGGAGAGATTGTAACCGGAAGAGCGATAAAAAAAAGAGTAAAAATTATTCCAGTTGACAGTGAGCACAGCGCAATATTTCAATGTTTGGAAGGACAGAAGAGTAAAAATTTAAGGCGGATAATTTTGACGGCTTCCGGGGGGCCTTTTCTAAATTTCACCGGCAATGAATTGAAGAAAGTCAGTCTCAGTCAAACATTGCGCCATCCCAACTGGAAGATGGGGAAGAAAGTAACTATTGATTCTGCTTCGATGATGAACAAGGGATTAGAGGTTATCGAGGCTAAATGGTTTTTTAATGTTGATTTCAGCCATATCGATGTTTTAATTCATCCGCAAAGCATAGTGCATTCCATGGTGGAATTTGTTGACGGAGCTTTTTTGGCGCAAATGGGAATCCCGGATATGAAAGTACCTATTGCTTATGCCTTAACTTATCCGGAAAGGATAATCAATGATCTTCCATCTTTGAATCTTGTAAAAACAGGAAATTTGGAATTTCGCAATCCGGATATAAAGAAATTTCCCTGCTTAAGTCTTGCTTATGCGGCAGGACGTTGCGGCGGCACGGCTCCGGTTGTTTTAAATGCCGCCGATGAAGTTGCCGTATCTGCATTCATGGAAAAGAAAATCAGGTTCATTGATTTGCCTAAGATCATTGAAACGGTTCTTGGTCTTCATAATTCAATTAATAATCCTTCGTTGGATGATATCCTGCAAGCCGATTTGTGGGCAAGAAGAGAAACTAGCAAAATAATAGAAAGGATAATGTAGTGGTTACCTTAATTTCTTTTATAATATTACTGGGTGTTCTTATTTTCGTTCATGAATTTGGTCATTTTCTGGCCGCTCGAATTCTCGATGTTGGCGTTCTCAAGTTTTCTCTGGGGTTTGGTCCGAAGATCGTAAGTAAGAAAGTTGGAGAAACTGAATATGCGCTTTCCTGGATACCTTTGGGCGGATTTGTCAAACTTCTGGGTGAGTCGGGTAATGAAGAATTATCGCCGGAAGATGAAAAAAGATCGTTTTTTAAGCAGGCGATATGGAAACGCATGTTGATTGTTTTAGCTGGTCCCGTTTTTAACTTCTTATTGGCTATATTAATATTTGTTATCGTCTTTATGTACGGTTTACCTAACCTGACCGCTGTCGTTGGAACAGTGCAAAAAGAAAGCGCCTCTATGGAGGCGGGTATGATGAATGGCGATAAAATCATTTCCATTAATGGACAAAAAATTATCTTTTGGGAAGATATAAGGCCGGTAATAGCTGAGAGTAAAGGTAAGGAAGTGGATGTTGTTATCGAGAGGGGAGTGGAGAAGAAGCATATTGTAATTAAGCCAAGGTTATCTAAATCAAAGAATATTTTTGGTGAAGAGGTAGCCACATACCTTATTGGAGTTGCTCCGGCCGGAAATATGGTAGTAGAAAAAAAGAATCCCTGGGATGCGATCATCTCCTCATTAAACAAGACCTGGGAGATTAGCAAACTGACAGTTATTTCTGTGGTTAAAATTTTTGAGGGTGTTATTTCGCCACGAACTTTGGGTGGTCCGATTTTTATTGCTCAGGTCGCCGGTGCTCAGGTAAAAGAAGGCATAATTCCTTTCATTCTTTTTATGGCCGTGCTTTCCATAAACCTGGGAGTAATTAATCTTTTCCCCATCCCTGTTCTCGATGGCGGCCATATCTTCTTCTATATGATTGAAATTGTAACCAGAAGAGAAATAAGCATGAAAGTAAAAGAACTATCCCAGCAAATCGGTTTTGCCGTTTTGTTAATGCTGATGCTTTTTGTGATTTTTATTGACATTGAGCGGTTAAACTTAAAATTTATCAATGATATTACAAAATATTTTAAGTGAGCCATGCTGACTTTAGCTTTTGATACTTCTTTCCAAACCGTTGCTGTAGCAATCTTACGGGATAATGCTATTCTTTATGATACCATAATCAATATTGATTTAAATCATTCGGAAGTGCTTTTGCCTGTTATTAATCAAGCCTGCCTTCAGACAGGAATAAAAATTGCCGATGTTGATTTATTTGCCTGTACGATTGGTCCCGGTTCGTTTACAGGACTGCGTATTGGAGCCGGTACGCTCAAAGGATTGATGCTGGCAACAGGAAAGCCTGCCGTCGGAGTTTCTTCTCTTGCGGCTCTTGCATTGAATGTAAGCCACAATTCAAAAATCATTTGTTCTGTAATGGACGCCGGAAGGGGACAGGTTTATGTCGCGTACTTCCGGTATAATCAGAAAAGTCTTTTGGAACAAATAGGCGCAGACGAAGTTGTAAATCCGGCGGACATTGATCCTGATTTTAAACAGAACGTGTTATTTGCCGGTGACGGGGCAATCAAATATGCAGATATTATCGGAGGCACAAAGAAAAAAAATATTTTTGTTGCTTCACAACAGCAGCAATATATTCGCGCTTCATCTGTGGCTATTTTAGGAATAGAAAAATTCAATCGAAATGAAATACTTGATGCGGAAACATTTGTGCCTGTCTATCTGCGTTCAGCAGATGCTCATCCGAAAAAAGCATTTTTTAAAAAATAATAAACCGGGTTACGTAATAGACGTTATTGTGATGAGTCTATTTCATTGAGAAGTTTCCAGACTTTTTTATTATCAGGATTTCGAACAAGGACAAAATTAAGACGTTGGATAATATCATTAAGGTCAATGCTTTGGGGGTATGACAAATATAATGAATATTGAATGTTGGCCAGATTAAAGTTGGTTTCTTCGTGAAAAGGATCAACTTCCAGGGCCCTGCTGTACGTTGATATTGCTTCGCTAAAGTTATTAGTTATTTCATAAACAGAACCCAGATCATTCCAGGCATCGGCGTTTTCCGGCTCCAGTTCTAAGACAGTTTTAAAATTCTTTGAGGCTTTAGCATAGTTTCCATATTGAAAATAAATTCTGCCCAAATTGTAAAGAGCCTTGGTATGCAGCGGGTTAATCTTGATAATATTTTCATATTCATCCGCTGCTTCATCATACATATCGTGTCTGTCGTATAAGGTTGCTAAACAAAAACGTGGCTCTACATCTTGCGAAGCGATCCCGATAGCCTTTTTGTATTGTTTGACGGCATGATGATAATCACCTTGCCGCTCCAGTATATTGCCGATTTTGATAATTGCTTCGATGTTATCCGCTTTTAGTTTCAGTGATTTTTCGTAGCATTTTTTTGCAGAATCGAGCATATCCATTTTTTCGTATATATATCCTATATTGATGAATGTTTTAGGATTATCTGGCTCGAGTTCTGCAATTTTTTGAAAATAGTTTAAAGCTTCATCATAATTTTTATTCTCCAGATGAATGAAACCCAGTTTGGTATAATCCTCAGTGGACTTGTTGGCTTTTTCAATATCCTTCTTGCGGCTGGCAATGGTCAGTTTATTATATTTCGGATAAGCATTACAGGAGTTTTGAGCAGTTTTATTTTCTGAAGATTCTTTATCCATAGATTTAATAACTATTTCATAGCCTCATTTTTAATACGAGGTGCCGTTGAACTTGTTTAAAATAACACTTTTGATTTCAAACCAAATGGAAACCGGATCAATAAGCGGTGAATGCATGACATGCGGATTTTCTTTAATTACTTGCGCTGACCAATATCCGGCCAGTTTGTTTTTACTTTCGGTATTTGCCAGTTTTGCCTGTCGTATAACATTATCAGGAATCGACATTTTAACTTTCTGTTTGCCGATTAATACCTCTTCATAAACCTCTTGTTCAGCTATTATCGGCTGTTCTTCATTTGTTTCTGGAGTTGAAGAAGCTTGTATCGGAGGTACTGTTTTTGTTTCAACAACCTTAGCTTCTTGTTGAAGCGGAACATAAGTTGTGGATGTGCGTGCCAGAGGTACGACCTTTGATTCAGCAGCCTTCGCTTTTCCTTGAAGAGGAATATCTTCTGCGGAAGCTCTTAAGGGTGGTATAACTTTCTTTTCAAAGGGAACGACTTCCGGTTGAGAAGAAAGGGGGACTGCCGTCGCTTGTTTTGGAGGTAGTGCTATAGTTTCATCAGTCGTAGTATCCAGCCGGGACGGAACAGGCGTTGAAGAAACCTCTACGATAGGCACCACTTTCTCTTCTACGGCAATGATTTCCGGTTCAGGAGGAACAGATACTGAAGGAGCCTGCGTTGGAGAAGCTGCTTCAGTTTCGGCAGTTGTAGCTTCCGGTTGGGAAGGAATAGGTTTTAAAGAAGCTTTTACTTTAGATGCAGCTTTCCTGGGAGTTGAAGATTTAGGTTTTTTCTTCAACTCTTTAACTTCCGGCTCGTCTGAGGGTACCACTTTCTTTTCAACGGCTAAGACTTCCGGTTGTTCAGGAATATTTTCTTGAGGCAGTTCAATTTCCGGAGGGCTCTGTGTTTTGTGTTTTTGAAAAGAAAATTTGCTTAATTTTTGGAAACGGTCGGCTATTTGCGAGGCAATTTCGCCGGATATCATCTTAAATTCGTTTGTTTCTCCTGCTTTCAAACAAAGTTTACAAATTTTGTTAATAAGACGGGGAACGCCATGTTCAGAAAATTCCCAAATTACAGGAATGGCGTCATCTGCAAATATCTTTTCCTGAGTCCCGGCCAGCCTGAGTCTCGATTCAATGTAAGTCTGAACAGTTTCCTCTGAAGGCAGTTTTTCTATATGGCCATAAGTGCCGACCCGTTGAAATAAATTGGCCCTTTTAGGATGTTCTAATTTTTGTGCAAGTTCCATCTGACCGGCAAGAATCAATGTGAAGAGATTGCGATCATCATCCTGCATATTGGTTAAAAGGCGCAGATCGTCAAGATTCCGGGAAGATAGAACATTGGATTCATCAATAACAATTACGATCTTTTTACCCTGATCATTTGTTTCAAATAAAAGACGATTGAATATTTCCAGCAAATCAACTTTCGTTGTTTCTTGACATTGTTTGCCGGTTATTTGTCCGATAATTTCTCTTAACAGTTGTATGAAGGAAAGAGAGGGATTGGTGATTAACGCGACCTTATATTTTTCCGGTTCCAGTGAGTCAATTATAATTCGCAAAGAAAGAGTTTTGCCTACGCCCACATCGCCTACAATAACAGCGAAACATTCATTGCCTTCCTTGATAGCAAAAATTGTCTCAGAAATGACATCTTCCATGGATTCATGACAGTCTACATACATTGAAGAATCAGGAACATTATCGAAAGGCGGTTTATTCAGATTCCAATATTCGCAGTACATCTGTATTCTCCTAATAAACTATATAAAATAAAGATAATTTACCATTCAATGTTAAATAATTAAATAAGTAATCGTTATTTTTTAAGTTGTGCGAATTCTTCGTCATTACTCAAATACTCCAGAATGTCTTCCAGTAAAAAGCGTCTCATCCTGCCAAGTTTATAGCTGTTCAGTTTTTTTTCATTAACAAGTTTCTGTAGGAAGCTTTTGCTGATTTGAAGTATTTGACAGACCTGATCAGAACAAAGCATTCTTAACAGAATTGATTCATTATAACGAAAATTAAGAGCCAATTGGCCATCATGATTGATTTTTATGTCCAGTGACGGATCTTTCTTTGCCCCTCCTAATAATTCTTTTATGTATTCCGACTGTTGTAGTAATGCGGACTGCTCTTTTGTCATAATAATGGAAATGACGGACGAGGAATCGTCCATAAACTCTTCTACTATTTTTTTATGAGGGGATAGTTGAGATTGGTTACCGGTAGTGGTGTCGCTTTTTGCAACTGGAGATGGAAGAATATTAATTATATTATCCGGCGGTGCAGGTTTAAATTTAACATCCGGTTGAGCTTGTTCTCGCCGTCTTTTTACGATGCAGATTTTTTCCATTCTTCTCCCGATGATCTTAATTTACTGTTTCATAACCAATTATAGCTGGTGTAATGTTTCAGTAATGGCTTCACACTGATGTCATTTCGAGTCCCGCATACGCGGGATTATACTCTGCGAGAAATCTTAGTAAATTTAATTTTAATACACATTATATGTAGCTTTTTTGCTAGGTAAAATCAAGATAATTTTAAGTCTTTAAAATTAATCTTTCAATGGAAGGTTCGAAGTGTTACTGGAAGGTTGAAGTAAAATCGTTCATCTGATTCTTAGTTTTTTTTCACCGAGATAAATTGGATAAAATATGGCAAGCAGACAGAGCGAAAAAGCAAAGACAAAGGAAATAACCGACCAGGTTAATTGCAGTAAAGAAATACTCTGAGTGCGTATATCAGCCATTAGAAATAATTGCGGCCATTGTGCTGAGTCCCTGAAAAAAGTACGGATTTCCTTAACCGCAAAAGCTTTTGATTCCCGCGGAAGAAAATTCAGCAAACTTTCCCAGTTATAACCTTTGTATTTAACCGGCGCAAAAAGTCGCTTTGGCGTTGTCTGCGATTTAGAAAAACCATTAAAGTATGCGATACTGATAAAAGTATTTTCTTTAATTATGGTTAAAAATAATCAATATTCGGGGATCATGTAACAGAGCGGAAGCAATAATGAGCCTTTGCTTCATTCCGTGTGAATAAGCTTCAATCAATTCGTCAGCCCAATCCGCAAGAGCAAATTGCTGCAGAAGCTGTTGTGCTTTTATTTGTGGATTATCGGATTGCATAAACGGAGCAGGCCTCAAAAAGAGGGCGACGTCTTGGGGAATCTTATTGTTTAAATTTGAAGACGGTGGCCAGTGTTCCCTGGTGATAGTCAGAACGTCGTGACGGAAACTTTGTCTGTCACCATTCAGGGACAACAAATCGCCAATATCTTCGATTTTTATTTTTTGCATAGCCAATAGCCGGCGAAGATAAATCATTGATTTAGAATGGTCTTTACTATATAAAATATAACCAATGTATGCAAGGGTAAACAAATGGTTGGTTTGATTTGTTTTTGTATAAAAATTAAAGATTTATTGACAAGAACACTCAATTGATATAACAAAAAACGCTCATTTAATGCTGAGCCGTTTATAGCGAAATCTTATATTTGCTGCCCCGGTATCATGTTAAATGCAATCAGTTAATAAGAAAAGATAAATGCTTTATGAAACATGATAGTGTAATTGCTCGTGGTGGTTATCCATTTATCGTTTTATCTCTGGTCACTACTGTATTTATTGCATTTTTCGGTATTGGCTGGCTGACAATTTTATTTGCATTTATTACATTTTTTATTATCTGGTTTTTCCGCAATCCGGATAGATATTTTCAGGACGAGGAAAAAGTATTAATTTCTCCTGCCGATGGTAAAATAATCAAAATAGAAAATGTCGAAGTAAATGGGACTATTTCGGGGAAATTTAAAAAAATCAGTATTTTCATGAATGTTTTTAATGTCCATGTCAATCGTGCTCCGTATTCGGGTCAAATAGAGGCAATTAATTACCATGAGGGGAAATTCTTTTCTGCTAATTTAGATAAGGCTTCGCTTGATAATGAACGCAATGAAATTATGATTCGTACCGAAGACGGACGTTCTCTATGGATGGTGCAGATAGCCGGTCTTATCGCCCGTCGTATTGTCTGCTGGGTCAACGTGGGTACAATTGTTAAAAAAGGCGAGCGGGTAGGATTAATTCGTTTTGGTTCACGGGTTGATGTCTATTTGCCCGATGATTCTCGAATTTCAGTAAAATTGAAAGATAAAGTTAAAGCAGGCGAAACAGTCTTAGGATATTTGTCATGAATACAGAAAATTCACCCCAAAAAATGCGGATGAAAAAAGGGATTTATATACTGCCGAATCTTTTCACCTCGGCCAGCTTATTTTGTGGGTTTTATTCTATTATTGCTTCTTTTAAAGAGCATTTCGTGCCGGCATCTATTGCTATTTTATTTTCCGTTGTTTTTGATGGTTTAGATGGCCGGATTGCCCGCCTTACGAATACGACTTCCAAGTTCGGCGCCGAATATGATTCCCTGGCCGACGTGATAGCTTTTGGTGTGGCACCGTCTCTTTTAGCTTATTCATGGGCCATGTCTATTTACGGCAAATGGGGATGGATTGTCGCCTTTCTGTTTGTTCTCTGTGGCGCTCTGAGATTAGCCCGATATAACATCCAAATCGGTATAATTGAAAGCAGCGTATTTAACGGCCTGCCCATTCCGGCGGCGGCTTCGGTTGTGGCCACCACCGTAATTTTCTTCAGTAGCGATTATATCGGAGTGGAAGGGAAGTTCCATAATATTTTTATAATTATATTTGTAATTATCTTGTCGCTATTGATGGTCAGCAGTATCAAATATTACAGCTTCAAAGATATGAAGCTCCTTGTGCGGAAACCATTCACAATATTTTTCTGGTTGGTCGTTTTATCAATTATCATAGTAGCGGAGCCGGAGTTGATGTTTTTTGTGATTATGTTGGGATATGCTCTTTCCGGTCCCATTTGGTGGGTAGTGAAATTCATTCAAAAATCTAAAGAAAAGAAAATCAATATCCACTAATTTTAAAATAACAAGAAAGTAATAATTAATTCATGTGAAAAATTATGAGAATTACAGGAGGCGAGGCCAGGGGGAGAACATTGAGTTTCCCTTCCAGATCAAAGGAAAGGCCTACTTCTGATTTTCTTAGAGAAGCTCTTTTTAATTTGTTGGGTATTTTGCAGGGAAAAACATTTCTTGATCTTTTCGCCGGATCGGGAAGCGTCGGTTTGGAAGCTGCCAGTCGTGGAGTTCAGGATGTTTGTTTTGTAGAAAAGAATAAAAATCTGGTTGAAGTTATTAAAAAAAATATCCTGACATGCTCTCTGGACAGTAACTACCGGATAATTGACAAGGATATCGAATTCGGTCTGCATGATCTTTTTAGAAAAAAATGCGGGTTTGACATCATCTTTGCCGATCCACCCTATAACCGGGATTTAACCGGCGTAACGCTGAAGGCTTTAAGCAAACATAATGTGCTCCATAAGGATGGAATATTAGTAATTCAACATTCGATAAAAGAAAATTTCAGTGAGCCGGGGAAGGATACTATCTATCAAATAGATCAGCGGAAATATGGCGAAAATGCCCTAACTTTTTTAAAAATGGAGAAGAAATGACACAAGAAAAGAATGAAAAAAGAATCGCAGTATACCCCGGTTCGTTTGATCCTATCACCAACGGCCATGTGGATCTTGTTAAAAGAGGAATGAATATCTTTGACGAAATAATCGTTCTCATTGCCTATAATCCCAACAAGTCTTATTTGTTCTCCGTTGAAGAAAGAATGGAAATGATTCGGGAAGTGTTCAACGGAACTAAAGGAGTCCGCGTCGATTGCTATGCGGGATTGCTTGTCGATTATTTGAAAATTTCCGGTACGAGCATAATAATGCGCGGAATGCGCGCTTTATCTGATTTTGAATATGAATTTCAGATGGCGCTGATGAACCGCCGGCAGACAAGATCAATAGAAACCGTGTTTCTTATGAGCGGATTTAAATGGTTTTATACAAGTTCCAGGTTAATCAAAGAAGTGGTGAGTTTAGGAGGTTCGGTAAAAGGTCTGGTACCGGATAATGTTAATCAAAAGCTGATAGATAAATTCAATACTAAAAAAAGTAAGGAGTAGTTTGTGAAATTATCGTCGAGGGTAGCGAAAATCAAGCCATCGGAAACTTTAGCCATAACTGCCAAAGCCAATGCCTTGAAAGCGCAGGGAAGAGATGTAATCGGATTTGCAGCCGGTGAACCTGATTTTGATACACCGGCTAATATTAAAAATGCGGCAATTAAAGCCATTGAAGCAGGTTTTACCAAATACACTCCGGTCGGAGGCACGGATGAACTGAAAGACGCTGTTGCGGCTAAATTAAAACGTGATAATGACCTCGAATATAAACGTTCACAAATCGTTGTTTCCTGTGGAGCAAAACATACATTGTATAACCTGGCTCAGGTTCTTTTTGATCCCGGTGACGAAGTCATTATTCCTGCTCCGTACTGGGTTTCTTATCCCGATATCGTAGTTCTGGCCGAAGGCCGGCCGGTAATTATTGATACGAAGGAAAAAGACGGCTTTAAAATGAAGCCGGAACAGTTAAAGGCTGCCATAAACAAAAATACCCGCGCGGTGATTATTAACAGTCCTTCCAATCCTACCGGGGCGGTTTATTCACAGGAAGAATTAAAAGCCATTGCCGCAGTTTTGCTGGACAAGGATATATTGGTTATTTCGGATGATATTTACGAAAAGATCTTTTACGCTGACTTTCCTTTTATGAATATAGCTGCCTGTGAACCAAAGTTAAAGGACAGGACAATAGTAGTTAATGGCGTGTCCAAAACTTACGCGATGACCGGTTGGCGCATCGGTTACGCTGCCGGACCGGAAGAGATAGTGGCGGCAGTAAATAAGATCCAGAGTCAGAACACTTCCAATCCGGCGTCCATTGCTCAGAAAGCGGCAGTGGAAGCGCTTTCCGGAGATCAGACTATTGTCGATCAAATGGTGAACGAATTCCGGAAGCGAAAGGATTATATAGTCCATGCCCTCGAACAAATTCCAGGAGTAAAATGTTTTTCTCCTGAAGGAGCATTTTATGTCTTCCCCAATGTCTCCGGCATTTATGGACGCTCTTACAAAGGGAGAAAAATAACAAATTCCACGGAATTAATTGATTACTTGCTTGACGAAGCAAACGTGGCCGCTGTTCCCGGAGTGGCATTTGGCAGTGATGACCACATACGTTTATCTTATGCCACTTCCTTGAAAAATATTGAAGAAGGCATAAAACGGATTAAGGGTGCTGTTTCTAAATTAGAATAGTGAGGAGATAAAATTAATGGGTGGCATTTTTGGAATTGTATCATCGGAAAATTGTGTCCAGACGCTTTTTTACGGAACTGATTACCATTCGCATTTAGGAACTGAAAGTGGCGGTATGGCGGTATGGGGACCAAAAGGTTTTTACAAAACCGTCCACAGTATATCTCAGGCTCAGTTTAAATCCCGATTCGTTGAAGACTACAAAAAAATGGAAGGGTGTTATGGTATTGGAGCGATTGACGATGAAACGCCCCAGCCACTGGTTTTTCATTCAAAATTTGGTGTTTATGCTGTCGCGGCATCCGGGCTGATAACAAATAAGGCTAAACTGGCAAATGAACTTCTTAATGAGGGCGCTTCCTTCGGCGAAATGGCCGGTGGCGGCGTAAGTAACGCGGAAATTGTGGCGTCCCTTATTAACCGCGGGAATAATATTGTGGAAGGTATTGCCTCCATGCGTGGTGTAATTGAGGGTTCTATTTGCGCGCTGATATTGACTACGGAAGGGATATACGCAGCCCGGGATAAATATGGCCGTTTTCCTTTATCCATTGGTATAAATAAAAGCCGGAAAGAAAAAAAATCTTATGTTGTGGCTACCGAAGCGAGCTCTTTTGAAAATCTTGGCTATGAGTTAATAAAATTCCTGGGACCGGGAGAAATAGTGCTGCTAACGCCGGAAGGCGTAAAATTAATGAAGCCCGAAGGCACTGAAAAGAAAATTTGTGCATTTTTGTGGATATATACCGGTTATCCGTCATCCGCTTACGAAGGTATCAGAGTGGAGGGGACAAGAGAAAGATGCGGCATCTACCTGGCAAAACGTGATAATGTTCAGGCGGACCTTGTTTCCGGTATTCCTGATTCCGGTGTCGGTCATGCCATAGGTTATGCGATGGGATCGGGCCTGCCCTATAGAAGAGTGCTGGTAAAATATACTCCCGGTTACGGTCGTAGTTATACGCCGCCTGCGCAGGAAATAAGAGACCTTGTGGCCACGATGAAGCTGTGCGCGGTGCGGGAAGTGATTAAAGGCAATCGCATAGTTGTTTGCGACGATTCCATCGTTCGCGGCACGCAGTTGAAAAACTTAACCGTCAAGAAATTGTGGGACAACGGCGCTAAAGAAATTCATATTCGACCTGCTTGTCCGCCCTTAATGTTTCCCTGTATTTACGCGTCTTCTACAAGAACGACGGCGGAGTTGGCCGGCCGCAAAGCAATTCGCGCGCTGGAAGGAAAAGAAATTGAAAATCCGGAAGAGTACCTGGATACCAAATCGGCTAAACATGCCCAAATGATTGATTGGATTCGTCGTGACTTGAACATTACTTCACTGAAATATCTGGCGATTGAGGATATGATTGCGGCGATAGGACTTCCGGCAGACCAGTTATGTTTGCATTGCTGGCTGGGCAGGTAGATTTCATCTTTGCCACATTTCTGAGCTAAAAAAATATTTAATAAAAACTTTGCGTTGGCCGTTTACAATGCAATTTTCTCATTGCCTAAGATTAATTCACATGTTATAAATCCTACGTAAGAAACATTTGAATAAATTTCAATTTGTCATTTCGACCGTAGGGAGAAATCTTATAAAGTATTAATATAAAAAAAAGATTTCTCGTCGCTTCACTCCTCGAAATGACACGGCGCAGTTTTTCAAATGTCTATAAAAAAAATATTGAGAAGCTGACGCTTGTGGAACATTTATCCTCGATCAAGAGAAAAAGAACAAAAAAAATAAACCTTGATGATGTACAAATAGGCGGAGATGCTCCGGTTGTTGTACAATCGATGACGAATACGGATACGCGCGATGTCCAAGCTACTGTCGCGCAGATTAAATCTCTGGAAAGAGCCGGATGTGAAGTTATCCGAGTTGCTCTGCCTGATAAAGAAGCTGTAGAGGCTCTGCCGCATATAAAAAAGAGAATAAAAATACCTTTGATAGCGGATATTCATTTTGATTACCGGCTGGCTGTAGCTGCCATGAAAAACGGGGTAGCCGGCATCAGGATCAACCCCGGCAATATCGCTCCTGATAAAATCCGCCAGATCATCGAAGTTGCCAAAGAGCGGGAAACCGTAATTCGTATTGGTATTAATTCCGGTTCTCTGCAAAAAGATTTATTGCTGAAATACAGAGGCGCAACGGCGGAAGCCCTTACAGAGAGCGCTTTACGGAATATTGATCTTTTTGAGCATCAGGGCTTTAAAAAAATAAAATTATCCCTGAAATCATCGGATGTTCCCACCATGATAGAGGCTTATCGCGCAATTTCCGCCAGGACCGGCTATCCTCTGCATCTGGGAGTAACCGAAGCCGGATCATTGGTTAATGCCGCTATAAAATCGGCGCTGGGAATCGGAACGCTTCTTTATGAAGGCATCGGCGATACAATCAGGGTTTCTGTTACCGGCAACCCGGTTTCGGAGATTCCCGTCGCCTATGGCATTTTACGGGCGTTGAACATCAGGAAGATCGGGCCGGATATCGTTTCCTGTCCGACTTGCGGACGTTGTGAAATTGATCTCTTAAATTTGACAGACAAAATTGAAAAAGCGCTTGCCGGCAAAAAAGATTATTTGAAAGTAGCCTTAATGGGCTGTGTCGTAAACGGACCCGGTGAAGCTGCCGATGCGGATATCGGCATTGCTGGCGGCAAAAAGCAGGGGATTCTGTTTAAAAAGGGAAAAGCCTTTAAAAAAGTCAAAGAAGAAGACTTTGCTAAAGTATTACTTGAAGAAATAAGTTTGATGATTAAGGAAAGGAAAAATAATTAATGCGCTATTCAGAGATGTTTTTGCCGACCGGCAGGGAAGTGCCTTCGGATGCTGAAGTTATCAGCCAGCAACTGATGATCAGAGCCGGCATGATCAGAAAATTGACCAGCGGCATATATTCATACCTGCCGCTGGGTTATCGGGTTATTCGCAAACTGGAACAAATTATCCGGGAGGAGATGAACAAAGCCGGAGCGCAGGAAGTTCATATGCCCATGGTCCAACCCACGGAGCTGTGGCAGGAGTCAGGCCGCTGGGAGCATTATGGCAAGGAACTTTTGAGATTTCGCGATCGTCATGATCATGAATACTGCCTCGGGCCGACACATGAGGAAGTAATTACCTCTCTGGTACGCAACGATATAAAAACCTATCGTCAGTTGCCGCGCAATCTTTATCAGATTCAGACAAAATTCCGTGACGAAGTTCGTCCGCGCTTCGGTGTGATGCGTTGTCGCGAATTCGGGATGAAAGATGCCTACAGCTTTGATGTCGATGAAGAAGGAGCGGAAAAAAGTTACGAAAAGATGTTCATCGCTTATAACAACATCTTTCGCCGTTGCGGTTTAAAATTCCGTCCCGTGGAAGCGGATTCCGGCAGCATCGGCGGGAAATATTCTCATGAATTTATGGTGATGGCCGAATCCGGTGAAGATGCGATGGTCTTTTGTGAAAAGTGCTCGTATGCCGCCAATCTGGAAAAGGCCGAGGTAGCCTGTCCGGAAAGAAAAGAAATATACGAGGATGACTGGCTTTCTCTGGAGGAAGTTAATACCCCGAATGTGCGGACAATAGAAGAGGTTAGCGAATTTTTAAATGTGAAGCCTCAGGATATTGTGAAGACTTTGATTTTCAATGCCGACGGCCAACAGTACGCCGTGCTTATCCGCGGTGATCATGAAGTCAATGAAATTAAGGTAAAGAATTATATAGGCGCAAACGAAGTGGAACTTGCCTCCGATGAAATTATCGTGAAAGCGACCGGTGCGCCGAGAGGATTTGCCGGGCCGGTCAATATTAAAATACCGGTGTTTCTGGATTATTCCGTAATCGACATGGTCAATTTTGTCACCGGAGCCAATAAAGAAGATTACCACTATAGGAATGTCAATATCGGCAGGGACTTTCAGATTCAGGCTTTTGCCGATTTCCGGGTTGTGACGGAACAGGATAACTGTCCCCGCTGCGGTACTGATATTAAATTTGCCCGTGGCATTGAAGTAGGACACGTCTTTAAACTGGGAACAAAGTACAGCAAGGCGATGAAAGCCGGATTCCTGGATAAAAACGGTCAGGAAAAAATCATGATCATGGGCTGTTACGGTATTGGTATTGGACGAACAGTGGCTGCCGGTATCGAGCAAAATCACGATGAAAACGGAATTATCTGGCCGATGCCCCTGGCGCCCTATCAGGTAATTATCACGCCCGTAAATGTAAACGAAGAAGATGTAATGGAATCTGCGGAAAATCTTTATAAATCCATGCTTGCCGGGAACATTGAAGTTATTTTCGATGATCGTGACGAAAGAGCCGGTGTGAAGTTTAAGGATGCCGATTTGATCGGAATTCCGCTGAGGGTTGTTGTCGGCCGGAAAAATCTGGCTCAGGGAAAAGTTGAATTGAAAATCAGAAAGACCGGCGAAAATAAGTTATATCCGCTTCAGGAGATAGTGCAACAAGTGAAGCAGATTATAGATCAGGAATTACAAAGCAAATAAACTGGAAACTTAATGCTGCGGATCAACGACATTATCGATAAAGCCCAGATTTACCTGCCTCCGGAAGACCTGGAAATGATTCAAAAGGCTTATATTTACTCGGCTTCAGTGCATCAGGGACAGGTAAGATTGTCCGGTGAACCATATCTTACTCACCCGATGGAAGTTGCGGGAATCCTGACCAATATGAAAATGGATGCCGCGACAATCATCAGCGGGTTGCTGCATGATACAGTCGAGGATACTTTAACAACAGTGGAACATATTGAGAATGAATTCGGTAAGGATGTGGCTTTTCTGGTAGGTGGGTTGACAAAACTAAGCCGCATTTCTTTTGGTTCTCAGGAAGAAAGACAATCGGAAAATTTTCGCAAAATGATTTTGGCCATGTCCGCCGATATCCGTATTCTGTTGGTGCGTCTGGCTGACCGTATTCACAATATGAGAACCCTGCAGTACCATCCCAAGGAAAAAAGAATTTATATTGCCAGAGAAACGATAGATATATATGCGCCATTGGCCAATCGTCTCGGGATTAACTCGATGAGGATGGAACTGGAGGATTTGTCCTTTCAATATATTGCTCCGGAGGCTTATCAGGAATTATCGGCGAAAATAGCCAAATCCAATGAAGCCCGTAATCGTTATACGGAAGAAGTTAAGAGTATTATTTATACTGAATTGGAAAAATATTCCATCAAATGCAAAGTTGAAGGAAGAGCAAAACATCTTTACAGCATTTATAAAAAAATGCACGAGCAGCACATAAATTTTGACGAAGTTTATGACCTTATTGCCTTTCGTGTAATCCTTGATTCCGATCAGGAAAGAAGTTGCTATGAAGTTTTAAGCATGGTGCATGCTTTGTGGAAACCTGTGCCCGGAAGGTTTAAGGATTATATCGCCATGCCTAAGGCCAACTATTATCAATCATTGCATACCACGGTGATCGGGCCTTACGGAGAAAGAGTGGAAATTCAGATCAGAACTAAAAAAATGCACGAATGGGCGGAAAAAGGAATTGCCGCTCACTGGCGTTATAAGGAAGGGCTTGTCGACTATAAGAACAGTGAAGAAAATCAAATTAAAAAACTCAGAGAAATAATGGAAATACAAAATGAGGTAAAAGATCCGAAGGAATTCATGACCAATTTGAAATTGGCGTTATTTCCGGAAGAAGTTTATGTTTTTACCCCCGATGGCGACGTCAAATCTTTTCCCAAGGGAGCCACTCCCATTGATTTTGCCTACAGCATTCATACTGATGTCGGTAATCAGTGTATCGGAGCGAAAGTAAATAAAAGTATCGTTCCGTTAAAGTATAAACTGCAAAATGGTGAGACAGTTGAAATCATAACTCAGGCAGGTCATCATCCCAGCAAAGACTGGTTGAAATATGTAGTAACTACAAGAGCTATTTTCAAAATCAGAAACTGGATAAATCTGGAAGAGAAGAAAAACAATCTGGTTTTGGGGCGTGATTTGCTGGATAAAGAATTCAGGAGACACAATTTAAAGTTCAGCAGTTATGTTAAGTCTGGCGAAATTAAAAAAGTATTCAGCGAATGTTCTGTAAATACACTTGATGAATTAATTTCTCAGGTAGGTCTCGGCCGGATTTCAGCCAGGCGCATAGTTAATAATTTTCTGGCAGGAGAACCTGTCAGTATTCCAGAGCCGATTATCGATAAGATAAAGAAGAGGAGGGCTGCTTCACAGTCCAGGGGAGTATCGCTTGTTGGCCTTGACGATATGGACGATGTCCTGTTAAATTTTGCCAAATGCTGCAATCCCATTCCCGGAGATGAAATATCGGGCTATATTTCGCGTGGGCGCGGTATCATTGTGCATACAAAAAATTGTCCCTACATTAAAAAAATGGGAAAAGAGAGGATTGTCGGCATAGAATGGAATGCCAGGGAAGAGAATACTTATCCCGTGCACATTAAAATTGTATGTGATGATATCAAGGGTGTTTTGACGGAAGTTAGTTCCGTTATTTCGTCTTTTGACATCAATATAAGTTACGCGCAGATAGAAACAATCGGCATGGTTGCTATCTGCAATTTTATAATCGACATAAATACCTTAAATCAACTCAATCAAGTCCTGGCGGCAATCAGACAGTTGAAATTTGTTAAATCCATTGAGAGATTACGGCATTTCTGAAAATAATCTGCTTATCATTTGATTGTTGACAAACAAAGAGACTCTGCTATAAGCAAGCGCAAATTCAGTGCAGGTGGAAATTATGTTGGATAAGAAGAAAATATTGCTGATCATGGGCATTTTAATGTCCTTATTAATTTTTACGAGTGGCGATTTATCCGCTGCGGGTAAAAAGAAAATAATCCTTATCGATCCGGCGCATGGAGGAAAGGAACAGGGTATTAAGCTGAATAAAGATGTTTCCGAAAAAGATATTACGCTGAGAGTTGCGTTATCGATAAAGCAACTGCTGGCCAAAGAAAATAATCTGGAAGTATTTCTAACCCGTGATTCAGATAAAACAGTGGATCTGGAAGACCGCAAAGATAGTGTCAAAAAAATCAAACCGGACATTCTCTTAAGTCTTCACGTTAATGGGGGATTTGGCAAAGAAGCTTCCGGGTTTGAGCTTTATTATCCGGAGTTCGGCGAGGAAGCGGTAAAAGAAAAAAAGGCAGCGAAAGACAATACTTCGGCATTGAAAAATAAATGTCAGAATGAATCTTTAAGGATGGCGAAAATTATTCAGGGAAACATGAATGCTTTATTCCCGCGAAAGGGCAGGGGCTTGCGGAAGGCTGATTTACCGGTAACTGATGGTTTGCTTGTTCCGGCTGTGAGTGTGGAAATGGGCTTTGCCACTAATCCTGAAGACAAAAAGAAATTGCTTTCTGTAAATACCCAAACAGAAATTGCCAAGGCTCTGGCCAAGAGCATTAAGTCATTTTAAAGGTGATTAAGGTGATTAAAGATGTTATTCAGGCTGATGGCGGAACCAGAACGGCATCAATTACCGGTGCGTTTGTTGCGCTCGTTGATTTATTTAAGAAATTGTAGGTGATCTGAAGGGATGAAAATCGTTTTCGCTTCCGGTAACGAAGGAAAAGTCAAAGAAATTAAAGAAATGCTTGAAGGAATGGAAATCGAATTAGTTTCTTTGAAAGCTTACACCAATGTGCCGGAAATCGTTGAAGACGGAAGTACTTTTCTGGAAAACGCCTTAAAGAAGGCGAGAATAATTTCCGAATTTACCAACGAGACGGTTTTGGCGGATGATTCGGGATTGCGGGTGGAAGAATTAGGCGGCCAGCCGGGCATTTATTCGGCGCGTTATGCCGGAGAAAAGGCAACAGACGACGATAATATAGACCTTCTTCTGGAGAGATTAAAAAATATTCCGCGGGAAAAAAGAACAGCTTTTTTTTGCTGCGCTCTTGTATTATATAGAACAGACGGCAGTTATGATTCTTTTGAATCAAAGTGGCACGGCTTGATTATTGATGAACGCCGCGGAAAAAACGGATTCGGTTATGATCCGGTTTTCTTCGTGCCGGAGCTGAAAAAAACGGCAGCCGAACTGTCTCCGGAAATAAAAAACAAAGTAAGTCATCGAGGGCAGGCTTTCGCCCGGCTCAGAAAAAAACTTGCTGAAAGATTGGATGTCGGGGCGTAGCGCAGCCTGGTAGCGCGCCTGGTTTGGGACCAGGATGTCGAGTGTTCAAATCACTCCGCCCCGACCATTTTCTGCAAGATAATTCCGCAATGTTTTTCAAGATAATCCATTGACAGAAATTGATGCAAGGAGTATTAAATACCGTTCAATATTAAAGATGTAACAAGACCCAACCCTCCAAAGTTTGCTTCGGGGGGTATATTCGTCATGCCTGTCAGTTACTATTTTGTAACTGAGAGGGCGGAGCTGTATAAACCGTCCATTTAAAAAACATTTTCATGTTTCAGGGAAATGTTTATATTCACCTTGCACCTTGAACATTTTTACGGCATGTCATTCCGATGAGCGTAAGCGAAGAGGAATCTTAAAGATTTCTCCCTTCGGTCGAAATGACAAAGATATTACTTAAAACTTAATTACTTAAAACTCTAAGGTAATCAAAATGACACGCAACAAACCCATCCTTTCTACATTTTTATTTACACTGTTTATAGCATTTCTAATGCTGACAGGATGCGCCAGGTATCGGGACATATCTCCCGGCACAGTTCAAAAAATTCCTGTTGGAGAATCAACTATCCCGGGCGGAATTAAAGCACGGCCAGCGTATGTATGGTATCAGGGTCGCTTCCAAGAATCAACTGCCCCGGTCGGAATTAAGGCCTCAAGCGCGATCGTTACCGAAGAAACAGTAACAATTCTTCCACTTAATGAACCGGCTCCTTTGCCGGAATACACCATCGATCCGGAAGACGTTCTCTTTATCAATGTCAGCGGCAAACCGGAATTCTCCAGTTTGACCAATACTACAAGTTATTCCGAACTAGGCAAAATTCAGGTTCCTTCCGGAAGCCGGGTTGATGGAAACGGAAAAATTCACCTGCCGTACCTCGGCGAAATTCAGGTCGGCGGTTTGACCATATCGCAGGCGCAAAAACGCATTGTCGAAGCCGCCAAAAAATATCTGAACGATCCCTGGGTTGTCGTCGAAGTCGGGGAATACAAAAGCCATCCACTTTATTTACTGGGACAATTCAGAAACTCAGGCACATTTTACATGGACAGACCTTTGAATCTTTTACAGGGCATTGCTTTGGGGAACGGATACGACAGCACTGCCGATCTAAGTTCCGCCAGACTTATCCGGGATAAAAAAACAGCGCCGGTGGATATCAATGATCTGCTGAACAAAGGAGACCAGCGTCATAATGTCTGGCTCAAACCGGGTGATACTATTTACATTCCCGATAGCAAAAACAGACTCGTCTTTGTTTTCGGCGCAGTCAAAAAAGGCGGGCCCGTGGCAATGCCTCCCGGCGGGCTGACACTACCGCAGGCAATTGCCACCGCGGAACTGCGCGACACCGGTCATGATTTTCGTTACATTCGCATCATCCGTTCGCTTTCCACTACACGCGGCGAACTGATGGTAATTGATTTTGATAAAATATTGCGCGGCGAGGCCATGCCTCTGATTCTTCAGCAGGGCGACATCGTCTTCGTTCCCAAAAGCGGTCTGGGAAACTGGAATGACGCCATCAATGAAATACTGCCGTCGCTTCAGGCCTTCAGCGCGCTTCTTCAACCGTTTGTTTCCATCAAATACTTGAGTGATTAAACAAAAAAATAAAAGAGAATAAAGCATGAAAGAGGAGCGTCATGAATACCAACATTCCCATGACACCGGGTAATCCCATACGTCCCCAGCAGGAAGACATCTTTGAATACATCGCCGTTATCATGCGGCGCTGGAAAACATTCATCCTGGCATTTCTGGCCGTTTTCATCGTCGTGGCCTTATACACCTTCATGATGAAACCGGTTTACGAAGCCTCCGCCACCCTTCACGTGAAAGACGATAAAGGAAAAGGCGGACTACTGGGCGAACTGGCTCTCAATACCTCCAATCCCGTCAACGCGGAATTGGAAATACTCAAATCGCGCACCAACGCCGAGCAGGTAGTCAAGCGGCTGCATCTCGATTGGCAGATAACTAAAAAGTCTGACGGGCTTACCTTCAGGATTATAGAATTTTCCTCCACCGCGAAAGATCCGGTTTATGATATCAGATTAAATAGTGAAGGCATATTTAAGGTCAAAGATAATGACGGAAATCTGGTCGGTGAGGGCAAATCCGGAAGCCTTATCAAAGGGAAAGATTTAACTCTTCTTCTGAGCGATCTGAAAGGTGAAAAAGGCGACAAATTCACACTTGCTCAATTGCCGTTCAATGAGGTTGTCACAGGCCTGCGCAATGGAATCAAGGCG
>JQDQ01000012.1 GCA_000747625.2 Smithella sp. SCADC | reverse complement strand
AATGTGCTGTTGGTGCCGAGGCTGGCTGATTCGCTTGCCGGTCGCATGGAGATTTTGCGCCTGCATCCGCTCGCTCAGGTGGAGCTTACCGGAGGGAAGTCCGGATTTCTGTCGGCCTTGTTCGGCTCGGTTTTCAAGGCTGGCGCGTCAGGACGGCGACTGGGCCGAATGATGGCGGAGCGGGTGGCTGCGGGCGGATACCCGGCTGCGCTTGCGCGCGCCGCGGCAAGACGGAGAACAGCATGGTACCGGGATTATGCCGATACGCTCATTCAACGCGACGTCCGGGACCTGGCGCGCATCAGCGAACTTTCTGCTCTGCCCCGGCTGATGGCGCTGGCCGCGGGTCAGACTGCTTGTCTGGTGAATGTCTCTGACCTGGCCGCGCCCTTTCAGGTGAGCAGGCAGACCATTCGCGATTATGTCACTCTGCTGTCGAGGATTTTTTTGCTGGAGGAACTTCCGGCCTGGCATAACAACCGGCTGAGTCGCCTGATTAAAACGCCGAAACTGCATGTGGGAGACACCGGCCTGGCTTGTACACTGCTTGGTCTGGACGCGGAAATGCTGTGGAAAGACCGCACGCTTTTCGGACGAATTCTCGAGACCTTTATTTTTCAGGAGTTGCGTAGGCAGGCAAGCTGGCATGAGGAAACGGTATCCTTTAGTCATTTTCGCGACAAGGATAAGGTTGAGGTGGAGGTGGATATCATTCTGGAATGCGCCGGAAGGCTGGCTGGAGTCGAGGTGAAGGCGGCGGCGACAGTTACGGGCGACGATTTTAAGGGGCTGCGCAAACTTCAGGATGCCGCTCAAAAGAATTTTGCCGCCGGGGTTCTGCTGTATGACGGCGAGGCCGTTGTGCCCTTTGGAAAAAATTTATACGCCGTTCCCATATCCAACCTTTGGGAGGGCAAATAATGGGACAAGGGCATTCCCGTGCTGATCCTCCAGTGCGACATGAACGATCCACGGGCCTACTCTGAAGGGCAGATTAAAACGAGGGTGGAGGGCTTCATTGAACTGATGGAGGCGAATAAAAAGTAAAAGGGGCTGTTGAAAAACGCTCACCTGCTTCGTTACGCTGCAAACCGCACCGCTCGACGTATGTCCATATACGGCTCGCTTCTTGCGCGCCTTGCATCTGAGCATTTTTGAACAGCCCCTGAAAAGTAGAATCGTTCCCAATATTTTTTAAGCTATAGAATAAACTGAAACAGGGAGATTCGCGGAAATGAAACAACATGAAGCAGTAATTCGAGCCATGGAAGATAATGGCGGATACGCTACCCTTGCGCTTTTAAATCAAAATGTTTTGAGAGTAGAAGATTGTGAATGGAAAACAAAAACGCCTTTTGCAAGCATTCGCCGCATTGTTCAAGATGAACGTTTTTTCTTTAAAATACGACCGGGATTATGGGCGCTAAAAACCTATAAAGATAAGCTGCCACCGGAAATTCTGCCAAGAAAAGGCGAGCGCAAAGAAAAAATAGAAGAATATTCTCATGCCTACTATCAAGGTCTTCTTGTCGAATTGGGTAATTTTAAAAAATTTAAAACATTTGTACCCAGCCAGGACAAAAACAGAATTTATTTGGGTAAAAAGCTCTCCGAAATTGCAACCATATCTGAAATCTTTAAATTCAGTTATGATCGTATATTGCGAAAAGCTAAAACGATAGATGTTCTGTGGTTTAATGAAAGGGAGATGCCTGCGAGTCTTTTTGAAATTGAGCATTCCACAGACATACAGAATTCATTATTAAAATTTGTTGAGTTACAGGATTTCCACGCCAGCTTCTGTATAGTGGCGAATGAAGTTAGAAAAAAAGAGTTTCAAGCCAAACTTTCTTTAGGTGCATTTAAATCAATAAATGAGCGTGTAAATTTTTTAAATTATGATGATGTTGCCGAATTGCACACAAAAACAAGTGAATATGTAATTATAGAATCAAAGCTTCGATTTTAATGAAAAAGGGAAATATGAAAAACTCATTAAATCAATGGGCAGAATCAATAGCGTCAAGAATTAGTGATGAATGGAGCGGCAAATCAAGTTTTCCGGAAGATTCTGAATTGATGAAAGATGTCCTGACAAAAGCCTTGAGTGCCGTGCCATCTGAATGTAAGAAGCTAATTGGTACAGGAATCATTGAAGAGACTTATTTTGAAACGCTGGATTTCAAATAGACTTTTTTTATCTATATTTGCAAGATTCAAGTAATAACATTATGAAGGAAAACACATCTGACCCAAGGGAATTGTTAGCCGAGGAGTTGTATAATGCAGGCATTGATGGTCAAAAGGCTTTTTTTATAGCATTGGATGCAGGTAGGAATTTAGTCGATAAAGAATATTTAAAGGACTGCGGCTTTAAAGGAAAACACCTAAAAGCTGTTGAAAACATTATTAAAGAATTTTATTGGGAAAATCAATAAAGGAAACAAGTTGCGTTGGGTGTTAACATGGTTAAGAATATGAATTATGAAAGTAAATTTGATTTTAAAAATCTTTTAAGAAGTATTGATGGTTATAAAGTTGAAAAAATATTTGGCAAAGCGGGAATGGGTGTGTTTTTTGAAGGAAAGCTGGTTGCCAGATACTTCGGGAAAAATGATTTTTACAAATTTTTAGATGAGTCGAATATCAATTGGCAAGTTATTATTTCAAAACGATTATTTTCAGATAACGCGATACTAATAATTATCCGCAATACCATTTATTTTCTAGAATTAAAAATACAGCAGGTACCTGAACTTATTGATGAGGAAGATTTAATGATGTGCGATTTTAATCGCAAGCAATATTTAAAATTAGTTGCCCCTTTAGGTTTAAAAGTTGAATATGTCTATGTATTAAGTGATTGGTTTAAAAAATCTCAATACAAAGATGTGTTGGATTATATACAAAGTGTTAATTGCCATTATAAATTTAACGAGTTGCCTCTCGCATGGCTTGGATTACCGACAAAGCAATGAAAACCTGTAAAGACGACGAAATAAAATCCTGGAATTGGTGTAAAAGACAAGAATACATTCATTCATCGGATGCTTTAGGTGACGGTTCCATTGAGAGATGGAAATTAGCAGAAAAATATGATTGAGAAAATAAAATATAATCAAGATGATTACCCCAATCCAATTAATCTTCGTCAGGTCTTTGATATGATAGACGAATTTCATCCTTTTGGATTTCACCCTATAAGAATTAATAAAGATGGGGTTTTAGTAGATGGGCAGCATCGCTTAAAATTTGCCCAATTATGCTGTTTGAAATTTATTGACGTTTTTGTGGAATAAACAACTGCCTAGAAAAAGGATATAATGATTACAGCAGGAATTGATATAGGGTCCATTACCGCGAAGGCGGCTTTATTTGCCGATAAGAAAATCATTGCTACAAAAGTTATTTTAACCGGTTACAATTCGGAAGCGGCAGGTCTTAAGGTTTATGAAGAAGTCCTGAAAGAAGCGGGCATTGATAAAAGTGCCGTGAAGAAAATTGTTTCTACCGGCTATGGCCGCAACAGCGTGAAGTTTGCCGATAAGTCCTACACGGAGATCATGTGTCACGCCACCGGAGCTCATTTTTTGAATCCGCACATCCGTTCCATTATTGATATCGGCGGGCAGGACAGCAAGGCCATTCTCCTTGACGATAACGGCAAAGTGAAAAACTTTGTCATGAACGATAAATGTGCTGCCGGAACGGGGCGCTTTTTGGAAGTGATGGCCAGAGCGATGGAAGTCAGTCTGGACGAATTCGGGATCATGTCCATAAAATCAAAGAATCCTTCTAAAATAAGCAGTCTTTGCACTGTATTTGCGGAATCGGAAGTCATTTCGCTGATTGCCAAGGGTGAACAAAGGCAGGATATCATCGCCGGAATTCACGAATCCATCGCTTCCAGAATTTCATCTATGATTGGACGCGTCGGAATAAAAGAACCGGTAATGATCACGGGAGGGGTCGCCCGAAATATCGGGGTTATCCATGCCCTCGAAAAGAAGCTGGGAATGAATATAGAAGTATCACCTTATGCCCAGGTTAACGGAGCAATAGGAGCCGCCATTATCGCTGCATCACTATAATTGTTTTCCCCATAAAAATTCTACAGCTTAATCGTATAACTGAACTTTCTAAAAATATTTAAAAATAAAACAGGCAGATATGAGAATCTGCCTGTTTTGAAAAAACCTGCCACGTTTTTTTATTCGATATTGGCGCTGACAACAGAGGCTATCTGCATCATATCAATGGTCTGCCCTTCTTTTAATTTCGTAAAATCAACAACCTTGCCGCTCTTACCTGTAACTTTGGTATTATTAAATATCTTAATCAACTTGGCATCGGCCACGATATTCTTTCCCGCGTTTTCCGGCTTACCATTAACCGTTTTGGTTTGCAGTTTGTTTGCTTTAATGTAATCCCACAGCTTTTTTGTTATTTCAGTGCGTGGAAGTGCTTTAGCTCCCAGTAGCGCTGCTAAATCCGCCTTTAACTTTACCGGTTTGTTCAACCCTTTTTCTTCTGCCATAATTAAGCCTCCGTTTTTTTGAATTGTT
Organism: Smithella sp. SCADC; assembly: GCA_000747625.2. Classification (GTDB taxonomy): domain Bacteria; phylum Desulfobacterota; class Syntrophia; order Syntrophales; family Smithellaceae; genus Smithella. The sequence goes on along the minus strand of JQDQ01000012.1, from coordinate 1,456 downwards.
TTAGAAATTTTTGATAAGATATTACAGAAGGAAGTATAAGAACTTTCTATTTTATATGTCAAGGAAATATTGAGCACATGTTCATCACTATTGATTCGTAAATAAATGAGGCTGAATAATTAGTGACTTCGGTCAGGTATGGGTAATGTTTATTGCTTTTTCGTCGAACATCGGGTATGTCATACGGGAAAATGTTATCGGAAACGGTGCTGTTTCCGACATGTTATGAGACCAAAAGAACAATGGTTATTGGTCTTTAGAATATTTTAAAAAAGGAACGTTGAACATGACAACAAATTTATCCCCCAGGATCGTCATTAGTGGTTCGGGGATCTGGACACCATCAAATATTATAACAAATGATGAACTGGTTGAAAGCTATAATGCCTATGCGGAAAAGTTTAATTCTGTTCATGCATCGGATATAGCAGAAGGCAAAATCAAGGAAAAACCTCTTTCCAGCGCAAGATTCATTGAGAAAACGTCCGGAATAAAAGCACGGTATGTATATGCAAAAGAAGGTATTTTAGAGATTGATCGCATGCGTCCCAAGTTTCCCGAACGAAAAGAAGAAGAATTAAGCATTCAGGCGGAGATCGGCGTTTTTGCAGCAAGGAAGGCAATGGCCGCCGCCAGTAAGACGGCAGCCGATATTGATGCTGTTATTGTTGCCGGCGCTTATACTCAGCGGGCTTATCCTGCCATTGCCATTGAAATACAGAATGAACTGGGCATTGTTGGTTTTGGATTTGATATGCTGGTGGCTTGTTCGGCGGCGACATTCGGTCTTCACCGCGCATATGACAGTCTGAAGTCCGGTTCAGCAAAGTGTGTTTTGGCTATAAATCCGGAACTGAATACTCCTCAGGTAAATTTTTGTGACCGTGATAGTCATTTCATTTTTGGTGATGTTGCTACTGCCGTAATAATGGAGCGGTCTGAAACCTGTACCAGCTCGAACAGTTACGAAATTTTGAGCACAAAAGCACTGACTAAATTTTCAAACAATATCCGCACTAACTTCGGACATCTGTCTTATGTCACAGATGTTGATCCTTTCGGCTGGGACAAATTTTTTCATCAGTCAGGACGCATTGTATTTAAAGAAGTAAGTCCGATGGCTGCCAGACATATTGGGGAACATCTGACAAGTCTTGGTTTAAAGCCCGGGGATATCAAAAGATTCTGGCTTCACCAGGCAAATATCAACATGAACAATATGGTGGTAAAACAACTCTTTGGTGAAGAGGTTGATGAAAAAACTATCCCGACAATTCTTGATACGTATGCAAACACGGCATCTGCAGGATCAATTATTGCATTTCATCTTTATAATAATGATCTGAAAAAAGGTGATATAGGGGTGATCTGTTCTTTTGGCGCCGGATATTCCGTTGGCAGTTTGGTTTTACGCAAACGGTGAACTGGATATGACCTGAAAGCGGTAATCCAGAAC
>JQDQ01000011.1 GCA_000747625.2 Smithella sp. SCADC | reverse complement strand
AATATGAATTGTTACACCGATAAGTGGAGCAAGAATCAATAAGATAATCGCCTGAATTGAAGCAATGGTAGTTGCTCCAAGTGTTTTGCCGAAAGCAACCGCTACCCGCGAAACGGGGGCTACCAGGATTTCTTTCAAGAAACCAAACTCTCTATCCCAAACAGTAGAGATAGTGGAGAAAAAAGCAATGTTCATAATGCTCATCGCGATAATACCGGGATACATAAATTGGGTAAAATCAACACCGAAATTTCCTGTTGCAAGAGTTTCATTCAAACCGGCACCGAAGATAACAAGAAACATTAATGGCATAAAAAATGTGGAAACAATTCGCGTTTTATCCCGCCAATAACGAATTATTTCTCTTTGCCAAATTGTATAAATTGTTTGAATAAATTGCATAAGTATAGAATTAATTTCTTCGTCTCATTTGCATACGCTGACGCATACGCTCTTTATCGGATGGTTCTTCTTCCCTAATGGCGCGGCCAGTGAGCGAGAGAAATACATCGTCGAGCGTTGGCTTACGAAGTTCAATGGAATCAATCTCAACTGTAAGTTCATTGAATAGACGTGGCAAAAATTTTTCTCCGTCTTCAACTTCTATTTGTAAGAATCCGTCTTTTTCTTTCACGTCCTTTTTATATCGTTTCTCAATTTCCTTTTTGAGTTCCGCCTTTCGATTGCTCGTCATACTGATAATGTCTCCTCCAATTTGTTTTTTAAGTTCGCGCGGTGTGCCCAACGCTACAATCTTTCCATGGTCAATAATGGCAATGTGGTCGCAATATTCTGCTTCATTCATATAATGCGTGGTCATAAAAATGGTCATTTCTTTTTCGCGCTTAAGTCGTAGAATATAATCCCACAAATAGGCGCGTGTTTGCGGGTCAAGCCCAATTGTCGGTTCGTCTAAAAAAAGAACTGCCGGATAATGTAGGAGTCCGCGTGCGATTTCTAATCGCCGTTTCATACCACCAGAAAAATTTTTAACGATATCGTTTTGTCTATCCCACAAATCAACTAACTCCAAAACTTCCTGTTTCCGTTTTTGAAATTCATCACTTGGCACGCCATAGAGCTTGGCATGAAAGCGGAGATTTTCCTCTGCGGTAAGTCGATCGTCTAATGATGGGTCTTGAAAGACAAGACCAATGGATTTTCGTACATCGTCTCTTTGAGATAAAATACTGAAGTCATTGATAAAGGCCTCGCCGTCGGTTACGGGTAAGATTGTGGAAAGCATATTGATAGTTGTGGATTTACCTGCGCCGTTAGGTCCTAAAAAACCAAATATTTCTCCCTTTTTTACATCGAAATTTATATGGTCAACTGCTGTAAAACCATTAAATTGTTTTGTTAAATTTTCAACGCGTATAATGTTCATAAAAATATGTATAAAGTTTTAACAAGGAATACGATTATAATAAGAACAGAACAAACAACAATCTACCACAAACAGGAATGTAATGGAATTTCTGTAGATGCCGCTTGAAACGTTAGTATTTTTTATTTATTTTTTCAGTAATTTTGCGTATCGTATCTAACTGGATAGAAAGATGCGATGCGAACTGTTCTACTTTAGATAATTTTGTAATCGCAATCATGTCACACCCCATACCAAATACCAGAAGTTTATCACCTTTTTTAATTCCCATTGATTTACGGGCTTCTGCCGGGATAACCATCTGTCCTTTTTCTCCAATATTCACTGTGCCGTAAAATTGCTTTTGGTTTTCTGATTTTTTCATATTCCTACAAGTTAGAAAAGTATGATTATGATATGAGTATAGCAAATCGCTTAAAATATGCAAAGTTTATTTTAGTGCCCTTAAGAGGAGTCGAACCTCTATTTCAAGCTCCGCAAGCTTGTATTCTATCCATTGAATTATAAGGGCTTTGACAAAATATCAATGGTATTATACAAGATATACGGCTTATTTACAATTAAAGCCGAGGTGTGTAATGGAAGAGTTAATTTATCCGCGGTGTTATCACCCAAAGGACCTATGGAAACAAATTGAGATTATAAATCAATTTATTCCTGTTGAAACGAACGAAAACTTTATTAAAAATGCAATGGAAGCATGCCTTCCTGATGGTGCAGAAGCACTGTTTGTTATTCCTAAGCTGAGGAGTAACTATACGAGAGCAACCTCTGAAGCGTTGAAGATAATTGAAGAAAAGAGAAGGTTTCATTGTCATGTTGAAATAGAAAGAAAGAAATTTTGTCGAGAAGAAAAGACAATTAAATGTCTTGACATCTTGTCAAGAGCTCAAAAAGATGCGGGAGATATAATTATAATTCCTGCTCAATTTGGAGCGAGGCATCTTGGTAGGTCAGTTAACTTAGTAAGAAAAAAGATGGCTTCAAATGAATTTGGCCTTGGCGCCTATGAGGTAGCATGGATGCTAATTACTCATAATGAAAGAGAGAATGTTATTAATAAAGTTCATATGGATTGTCCAGGGGACACCTATTCGGCAATTTATAGTCCATATTTTGACTATGTTCAGAAATGGATGGAGTTCGCAGCGAGAGAGTCCAAAAGATCAGTCTATGACACTGGATCTGTAACGGGCTTTCTCACAAATGGGAGAAGAGTTTAATACTTCTCTCTTTTTAATTTTTATTGTAAGATAACAATATGGCAAAGAAAAAATATTACGCATACAAAATAGGAAACGAAGAGGGGATATTAGAAACTTGGGATGAATGTAAGAGGATTGTTTCAGGTAAAAATAATGCAAAATACAAAAGTTTTGAATCAAAAGACCAAGCAGAAAGATGGCTTCAGATGGGGGCTGATTATTCTCTAAAAAATACCGCAATAGATGATGGAATATATTTTGATGCCGGAACGGGATCAGGTATGGGCGTAGAAGTGAGTGTTACTGATAAAAATGGTAAGACATTATTAAAAAATGGAGTTAATGAAAGAGGTAGTTTTTTAATTAAAGGAAATGTTACTAATAATTTTGGAGAATTACTTGCTTGTAAACTTGCATTAGAAATTGCTCTTGATAGGGGTTGTAAGAATATTTTTGG
>JQDQ01000010.1 GCA_000747625.2 Smithella sp. SCADC | reverse complement strand
AAAAAGAAATTAATCTCAAAAGATTAATTCTTATTCTCGATAATATATCACAAAAGAATCATAAAAACAAGAGAAAATGGGAAGTAATATAAAAAAAGGAGATTTTTGATATCGAAGTATCTCCTATTAACTTCGGAAGCTTTTTAGCTTCAACCTTTAATTGTTTCCCACCCCTTCGGTAGTGGCCAGAAGAGATGGTTTTTCGCATAAAATTTGAGATCGCCCAGAGTGGGAGCGATGCGGTGGTTATTAAATAAGACCGAAGTCCTAAATTCACAACCAACAGTCATTGCGACATCCTCAGTCGCGACCTCGTTTGGGGGCAATTCAACAAGGTACCCTTCCTCAGTCTCGCGAATAGACCGAGGGTGGTACCCCAGCCAGATAAGATATTTTTCAATCCTATCTGGGTTAACCTTCCCCCACTGCCCAAGTTCTCCCGAGCGTGATCGGTTATTCCGATTATATGCAATCGGCATACCAAATTCATCTCGGTACAAGGTTCCCGTGTGACGGTGAACCCGGAGTCCGTTATCCGAGGCAGCACGAAGCACCGCTTCCTCGACCTCAGCAGATAACCAGTTCTTCATTTTATAGTACTGGTGTCCACTGGGACTGGATTTTTCATCCTGTCCTCCATCGAGAAACCCTGTTTCTCGAAGCTTGTCGTTTTCGGGAGCAATGCCAAGATTCCCAACACTACAACCTCTGTAGGTCAGGAATTTCATATCCATTTCCGCGAGCTCCTCAATCGTCTTGACCCCTTCGGCGACATTATTGCTGTTTAAGGGACCAAGCATGACTGAAATGCGCCGGGCGGAAATGCCCGCCTCAATTAACCTCTTCAACCCTGCTATCTGTTGAGGAGGCTTTACCGGACTACCCCGAAATTCAGGTGAATCCGGAGTAATCGTTGTGCAGAAGACTGCACGTGAATCGCCTCCCCAACTTTCAAGCTGGCGTTCTCCGAACGGAGCGCGGTGCAAGATAAATACCGGGCTTTCGTGCGGAAATATCCGCAGGAACTCAGTAATTTCCTGCACCTGCATACTTCCGTCTGATCTAGCAGCCAACATAATAATATCTCGACCAGCCTTAAATAATTTGGACTGCTCGAGAAATTGCACCGCTCGCCTCGGTGTTGCAATCTTCCGGAGACCTCTTTTGCCTTTTCCGATAGTATCAACCGAATTGTTGATCCATCGGTAATAACAAAAGTCGCACCCGATGGTGCACCCCATAATAAGGTCCCCATCCCAAGTGTACCGCCGCTTATAAAAAGGTGCGGGACAGACTTGGTATTCTCCCTTCCATCCTGGCGGAGTGCCACCTAATAAAAGGTGTTCCCCATTGACTATGTCCGTCGCTCCGGCGGCGGAAAAATCTTCAAAAGACATTATACCTCCAACCCCAGAATTGGGGCAATCTCGCTTTTTAATTTTCGACCAAGTACGACAGTCTTCTTTGGAGTAGTTCCGAATGCGCGCATATAGGTTAAACGACCAAGTCGTTCATCGGAATTACTAATCCTGCCATCCTTACCATAAAGCACAGACAGACTGTCGTCTAACATTTGTGCCGCTACACCATCAAGGTAAGCTGCTTTACAAATATTTTCCGGACATCCCAAGGCCTCGGCAATAAGCAGTCGAAATGAAGCCTCCTTCATAACAACCATTGCCCATAATTCTGATAAAGGCAATTCAGCTGTAAATTTAGGATTTTCCATTTCTACCTCTAAGCGAGCAGCTGCGATTACTTCGCAAACCCTCTGCTCAAAGTTAGTTATGCCGAGCTCAACAGCAATCTTCCTTGCTCTTCCAAGATGATATGCTGCTTGCTCAATGGTCTTCTCTGCCCCGTTAAGCACCCAAAACGCCGGTGCAAAATCACGGACTTCATCCTCATCAATGAGGTCATCCATAATTTTGAACGCCTTGCGCAGATGCTCAACGATCCGGCAAATTTCCTTAATTTCTTCTTTGCTACGATTTCCAAAAATGGCGAGTTTCCTCACCTTCTTGGCGTAGCTTCCAGAAGTTGGAACATCAGCCCATGGTCGCGGATTCTCAAAACTCTTCTTATAGAAAGAGTTGATCGCCGCAACCTTCTCAATCCAATTCATTTTTCATTTTCACCTCCACTTTTTTGGCTCCGCGCTGTTTTGCAACTTGCACTACTGCTTTTTGCACGATTTTTTTCGTTTCCTCAAAAGAATCAGAAACAAATAACCATGAAAGGGCTTCGTGCAATCCGGCAGTTAGCTCATCGGGAAGATTTATATGACAAGCATTTTGTTCATACTCTATTGAACACCCTGTGGTGTTAACAACAAAGTCGGCAAAATTTACCACATCAAGCGCTCCGATTTTTCGTAAAAGATTAAGACGCTCTAAATCAACAGAGTCGTCAAAATCTGCACGCTTTTCGGCTTCCCCTTGCCGTTCTTTTTCGTCTCTCTTTACAGAGATAACGATGACTGGTCGTTGAAGAGCATAGCTCACATAAACGATTTGTTCGCGAGATTTTATGCCATCAACAACCATAAACGGCGAATCGTCCTTTACCGAGGAAACGAACCTCCGGGCCACCACAATTTTGTCCTTCATCTCAATCTCGTCGGTAAAACGCTGAACATTAGTCCAGCTCATTTCTCCGTAACGAGATTCTATCTCCTGCTTTACGTAATCTCCCCATTTATAAACGGAGAACCCGTCAAGTTGAGAGAAGATGTTCCGCAAGAGCGTCTTCCCAGACGCAGGCAGTCCTACTATCGCAATCATATACTTATCGATATGATAAGTATCTTGCGCTGGAACATTCTCCTTCGGCACGATTCCCTCCTTTTTTAAGTTTAGGAGATAGTTTTGGTGCCTGTATGCCAGCAACGTCTTTTCATTGCCAACATACTTTATTGGCCCAGCAATACCCAATTCCCTTATCGATCTCTCAATATGGAGCTGGGTTAAAGCTGTAGTCAGATTTCGGTCAAAGACCAAAATCTCATCATACTTTTTTTCCTGAGGAAAACTCCACCAGGAAACCTCCCGCTGATCCATGCGGGAGAAGTCAGCAATTGCAACCTCCCATTCGGAAGAAATAATATTGCAATTTAAAAGTTCTACGCCAGACTTGGCGATTAAAACTCCTAAGATTTTCATAACCAACCTCGTAATCATAAGTTGCCTAATTTCAGGCAACAAACTAAAGATATAAATCTCCAGATTGTTGCCTGAAATGTTTCACCTATTTAATTTTCAAACAACATCCTCCTGTTTCTCTCGGTTCTAATCTCTCCATCGGAGATCAAGATGATAGCAAGAAGGTTTCTGGAAACGAAGTAGGTTAAACTTCCTTTCCAGCCAATCTTCCCACTAGAAGACGGCAAACGATATTAGGCTCAGAGTTAATAATCTCTTTCACATTTATACTCTCTCCAGTATAAATGATGATTATAACGTTCTTACTAAAAGCTAATATCGGACAGGCAGTAATTGGTGTTTTACTGCTTTAGGACCTTAAGTCTACCACCATAAAAGACTTTCGTTCCTTTAATTTTTAACAAAGAACTATTCTTCTCAAAATTCTTCCGAGAAGATTTTTAAAGATTTTATCTTTAACATATCTTCCCGCAAAAAAAACGGCTGAGAAATCTCTTCAAAGGACAGACTCAAGATAGAATCACTCCTTAAAAGAGATCTCCCAGCCGTTCGAATAAACAACTAGTATCCATTACTTCATTCGGAATGCAGACAGACCTCAGCCTGACTCCTTATCCCTTTCGGGAAAGAAGTAACGAGTCCATTATTTAACCTCGCGGACGAGCGAAGAATTAACATCTGATTCAATGAACTCATTTACAGACTAACTATATACTACCATCTCCTTTCTGTCAACCCCAAATTATCCACACCCACTTTCGTCCTTTTGGACTCATCAGCTCGGATATACATCCGAGGAGTAGGTGCAATTTTTATATTTTTTAAAAAATTGCGAAAAAATTATTTAATTGCTATTGGGACAACCACTTCGATTGTCCAATAGCCTCCGTGCATACCCGGCGAGTGTTTTGCCGAAAGAACTTTTGCTCCTTCGGGCTCAACAATCTCGGGGGCATACCAACCCTTTTCCTTTTCTGGCCGTGGTCGAACCGTGACCATGCGGCCATCACTGGTCTGTGAAGACTTGGGTTTCTCCCAGTAACCCTCACTGATCGAACGGTTTGTTGGCGAGCCGAAAGATATAACGACCACTTCGGTCGTTTGTCCTTCGGTCTCGACAGCGATGGCAAACTCTTCAAGTTTGTCAAGACGCTCCGCCGTCGAGGGATATTCTTCCCGAATGATTTTTTGAGCAATATCAATCGGGATGCTGAGTTCTTCAACCACCTCGCCCCAAGAGGCGAGGCTGTCTCCCCATGTTCCATGCATGGGAGACAAGAAGTACAGGGGACGAACCCCCGATGCTAGCTCAAGCTGGAAGGTGGTGTTTGACCACTTTCCATTTTTTTCATACTGTGCCGTTGCAATGGCACAGTATCCGGGAATGTTTTGCCCAGTAAACTTTACAACCTCGCTACCCTTAGCAAGATATAACCGTGGGGTCCGCCCCGCAGAGCAAGCTCCGTTGTTATACGAATACATAATACACCGTTGCTGAAACCTTGGTTCCAAACAACAATCTAGAGATATAAATCTACAGATTGTTATTTGGAATATTTTAAGGAACTACTGCTCTTGTAAATCAGCAAAAAACTATAAAGCAATTAGCAATGGACTTGAATATGCTATATCTTAGAAAAAGATTAAAATATACCCAAGACTTTTTTTATCTTACGAATTCTACTAATTATTTCTCAATTCTGAATCCACTTTATAAAAATGAACTCAGAAAAAAGAAGGAGATAATGTTTAAAACATTTAACGGGTCTCCTGCTCCGTTATAAGCCAGTCTGCAAACTGACTTATAATAACCTTATAGGGATCCTTTGGACCGTCTCGGTCCAAATTGTATAGGACCCCTTTTATGGGCTTAGCAGAAAAATCTGCTAAGGAACAAACATTATCATCAAGCGTCCCATCCGGACGCTTGATGAGCCGAGACTCAAATATTGCGATCGTCTCGCACCCTTCTGCTTTGGCAAATTCTTGCCAAAGCTCATTCTCTTCCTCTTTTGAGGAAATAAGAATGAGGTGCGTTGATCGCCTTAGAATCTCGGCGTTTTCCGCTGTCCGCCTCCCTCCAAGATCTAGGAGGACAATGGGAAAATATTTTCCCAGGTTTTCTATGGACTTCAAAGTGAAGTCCATAAATTCCTGAGAAAAGGCTCCCTTTCTCCTGATCTCGGAGACAATACGTGGGTCGGTCTCCGCCGACCACATGCCTTCTCCATCGGGGCATGCCCTTTGGAGAAAGATCCCCGTTGCCTTCCTTGCCAGAAGCTGACGATACAGCTCAGCAAGGAAGACACTCTTGCCAGAGTGCGGAGGCCCCCCCACGGACACCACCATTCTTCTAGTGGCCATAGTTTTTCATTCCCTGATTTTATGGGAATGGTATAACATTCCCGACCCATTGGTCGGGAGAATGGGTCGCGATTACGACCGCGCCAAGGCGCGGGTCGCGCACCGCAACCCATGGGGTGGGGTGTGCGGCATGAATCAACATGCCGTAACCCCACACTGGTCCCCGACCGTCGAATATAATCGGGGATTTTCCGCTGAGCTCACCAAGCTCAGCGATTGATTCAGAGAATTCCGAAGGGGTAGTTACCCCGCCCGGAATTTCAAAGCTTACCACCCGGATGCCATTAGCATCGCGGGTGAGAAACACCGGCTTTGTCATTGCTCCATCCTTCAGGAATTTTGCTTACATCATCAAAAATCTTTGATCTTTGATGATGACTCCCCTCATGGGAAGCGAACTAACTACTTCTATAAGTAATCAATTCGCTTCCCACAAAGTAAGACTTTAAATATTCAAACCTATTTGCTTTTCAATGAACAACTTACAATTTACAATTATGCTTTTCGTCATTTTAGACTCATCAGTAATGATTTAAAATAAACCACTTCCACTCCCTATCTCGTAAGGAGGTTCCTGGAAACGAAGCAGGTTAGACTTCCTTTCCAGACGATCTCCTTACTAGAAGAACGTTAAACGATTTATTAACTTTAGGCAATAATCCCTCTCATCTATGACTCTCTCTTTCATAGATTGATCATATTCATTCTTATCGCCAAAAGATAATATATCGGACAGGCCTTAATTGGTGTTTTAAGGCTTTAGGACCGCCGATAGCCACCATAACTATCTTTGTTCCTTTGATATTGATATATCTTTTTGATATATTTTTATTTAAAGAACTATTCTCCTTTCTTTATGAAAGAAGGTGATGGAAACGAGATCTTTTATATTATTTTTGCTCATTTCCATAACCTTATTACATAAAATAAAAAGGATAATAAATATTGAATACCTCTGAATAGAAAGTATGCAACACTTATTACCCTTTTTTTATATATTAGGTTATAACTGTTAGCAATGCTCTCTCTTCATTGACTCCGTCTTGGAGATTTTTT
>JQDQ01000009.1 GCA_000747625.2 Smithella sp. SCADC | reverse complement strand
AAGCGGAAATTAAGGTCCAAAAGCGGTGAGCTTCTATAACAGGTATGGCGCCGCTTGCTCCCAGTAAAAAAAGACTCTGATTTGACGGTGAAAGAAAGTTAAAAGAACCGTCATTCGTAATTCCTCCTAAAAACAGCGCCAGAACATAAAAAGCGATGTTAATATAAATAATAGCCATAACAGGATTTGTACCGAAAAAAATATTTCGGACCGCGCTGGCCGTATTGTGCAGGCCGGGACGCTTAAGCCCGCAGTAAGGACATTCTGGTTCATCCATGCTGATTAACTTACGGCAGTTGGGACAGAGAATTGATTTTCTTCCTGAAGACATTATCGGCCTCGTAAAAAAACATTTTAAAGAGAAACTAATTAACAAGATTAGCCCGAGTTGTAAAGAAAAATACTGCCTGAAGTTGACGGTTACTTTATCAGTATGGTATCTACATAAAGGAGGGTGGTTTTGCTACCAGCACGTAAATTATGAACATCAGTTGCAGATCAAAAAAAAGCAGGTACAAGAGGCTTTTTGGAAAATCGGCAAAATTGTATCTCCGCCTGTTTTAGAGCCAATAGCTTCGCCAAAGGTTTATCATTATCGGGGGAAAGCCCGGTATCATGCCCAAAATGTGTTAAGTAGCCGGCAAATTGGTTTTTTGGATATTTCCGGCGGCAATCTTGTAGACATCGAACATTGTGAAATTATGGAAGAGACAATTAATGAAAAATCAGTAAAGTATGCGCAAATAAATGCTGAAAGCGCCGGTGTAAAAAACGTATGATATGTTCCCGCAAACGGAGCATATTGAAGTCATAGGGCTTATGGAGCGAATATAAGAAATAATGGTGATTTCAGTGAGGAAAATTAATCTTATAAATGGTAATAAATTTATAGCTTTCAGGCGAAAATATTGCTATCAGATATAAACTATTAATAAACACAAGGAGAGGGAAAAATGGCATCAAAAAGCAAGGATGTGAGAATTGAACAGCTCAAGATATTTCAAAAAAGACTTGATTTGCGTTTGCAGCAACTGGCTCAAAAAGGGATTGGCGAAGATAAAGCTCAAAAAGATCCTCTTGTTAAAAGCCTGAAATCAAAAATAAAAGAGACTAATGTAAGGATTGCGGCGTTTGAGAAATTTGTTAAACTTACCGAGGCCTTAGCGCAAGCTAAAGTGCAAAAAATGGCTGATCTGGCGGCGAAAAAAGAGGAAAAAACGGAACAAAAACAGGCCCAGCCGAAACAAAAGAAGGCTGATAAAGAACCAAAGAAGCAACCGGCTGCTGCGGATGAAGAAGCACCGAAAAAACCCAAAAAACAATCAGCTGACGCAGATGAAGAAGCAACAAAAAATAAGTCAGGTAAGAAAAAAGAAGAATAAGATTCAAATTCAAACTTAGATGATAGATAAACAAAAAGGGCAAACTTTTTACAAGTTGCCCTTTTTGTTTATCTATTGGCGTCCCCACGCGGATTCGAACCGCGGTTACAGGCGTGAAAGGCCCGTGTCCTAGGCCTCTAGACGATGGGGACATCCTGGCCTTTTTATACAGGTTGCGCCTTATATATTGTTAAAGTCATAATGTCAAGTATTGGCTCAAAAAATATTTATCAAGAAATTTAAAGGAATATACAGATCGAATAAGGTCTCGAAATATATAGGTTACTGCAATATTGATTGCCAAAGCGCTAAATAGTGTTGAGTGACACGAAAAATCAGATACCGTGAGCAATAAATATGGCAATTCCCCGGCGAATGATCATTACACCGATTGCAGCCAGAAGCAGGCTGGTAATTTTAGATACCGTTTTGGAACCTGTTTTTCCAATAATCCGGTTGATAAGCGGGGCCATGAAAAATACGGCGCCGGCAATCAAAATATTGGTAATAATGGCCAAAGACGTAATAAACAAACTATGCTCGTTAATCAAAAGCATGGATGTGGTCAACACGGCCGGTCCTGTGATTAGTGGTACGCCGATGGGTACTGCGCCCATGCTTTCCAGGTCAATCGCATAATTTTTTTTCTCGGTGGAAAGGACATCCCGAACGGAAATTAAAAAGAGAATCATGCCGCCTGCGATCATGAAGTCGGCAACACTGATGCCCAGCAATTTCAGAGTTGCAGTCCCTACAGCGATAAAAGCAAGTGCGACAATCAATGCCGTAATCATTGACTGAATAATAATTTTTTTGATTTTACTCTGCTCGATGCCTTCGGTAAGATTCATGAATAAAGGTAATACGCCAATGGCATCGACAGCCACAAAAAGAGGAACAAAGCATAACACAAAAGACTCCATCTTCTATTACTCTCCGGAATAACATTTATAATATTAGTCATCAGTATAACCATCTTCTATATTAATTGGCAAGTATGTATATAAAAAAAACGAGAAATCCTCCCGATTGAGGCATCAGATAAGCCAACTGAAGAAAAAATCAAGACGCCTTGCTGCTGCCTGAGCCGCGGAATCGTTTAAAAGCATAGCTGAAATATTTAAGCGCTTACTTCATTGGTCCGTCGTCGCATAGCGCGGCCAGTCTCGATGACCGGCCGCGTTTTTTCATGGCATAAGGCAGTATCAGCCCGGGAAAGACATAATAAATTTTATTTGGGCGGGGGATTCATCTGATTTCCCGATGCTGAAGGAATCAGGTCTTTTCCGAATATCCAGAAATAAATTGTTCCGATAAGTCCGCAGGCAAAGGCAGCAAAGAAGTTTACCTGTGGAGATATTTGCCACAGGAAGGCTCCGCCAAAAGCGGCGATGGAGACAATGATATCCCTAATCAAATAGTATAGACCAAACATTCCGGCCTTTTTGTCTTCCGGCGCCAGATCCATAATCAACGCTTTGCGCGTCGGCTCGCCAAATTCCTTCAACCCCCGTATAATGAACGCTATCACCATCATCCAGAAAGAATGCGCGAAAAAAATAACCAGCGGGAAAAGAGTAAAGTTGAAAAACGTGATTACGACGAAAGGTTTTTTCGTGGAACGGTCGGCCAGATAGGCCACCGGCAAATAAATCAACAAGGCCGTGGTCATTTCAATAGCGGTGAGAATTCCAAACTCAGTAGCGGTAATGCCATTATCTTTTATGCACCAGACAACCACAAAGGCATAAGGAATCTGCTCGGCAAAGCGGATAAGAATATCGGAAACAAGCAAACTGCGCAGCGAGGGGCTCATGAATTGCCAGAGACGCGAAGGGCGTTTCTCCGCTTTTCCGCGCGCACCTTTATCTTCCTCAATCATAACTTGCTGCAGAAGAAGGGAAACGATACCCAAAATAAAGGCACCCGCGAAAGCCAGTCGCACACCTGATTTTTCCCCATAGATGCCGATTAAAACTCCGCCGATGATTGGCCCCAAAGCCATGGGCAGCCTTCGGACAAGCGAATGCAGCGAAACGCCCATGGTGCGTTTGTCTGCTGGCAGCACGCGGGAAACAAGGCTCATGGTAGCGGGAAGTGATATTGCCGACCAGGAAAGGAAAAATATTGCGCCGGCAAGCACTGCCTGCCAGTAGGGAAAGAAAATTACAATGGCGTAACCAAACAAGGCAATCAGGTTGAAAACCAGCAGTGCTTTTTTGTAACCCATGCGGTCGCTCAGATAGCCGCCGGGAAAGGAATAGAGAGCGGAAAGCAAATTGGTCATGCCGTTGAGCAGGCCGATGGTAATTGCGCCGCCGCCCAAAGCCAAAAGATAAATCGGCAAAAAGCGTTCGGCCATTTTCTCCCCCAGGCCGATCAGGACGACCATGGCGAGCAGGGCTACAATACTTTTTCTCAGTCCGAAGAATTCAGCGATTTTTCCCCGTAAGCTCATTTTACAATGTCTCTTACCATTGGATTATAATCAAGTACGTACCTGGAAATATTTCTTTTGAAACGTCAAAGCCACATTGACCAGGCCTATCATCACCGGCACCTCTACTAACGGGCCGATGACAGCGGCGAAGGCGGCACCGGAATTAATGCCGAAGACGGCAATGGCCACGGCAATAGCCAATTCAAAATTGTTACTGGCCGCGGTGAAAGCAAGTGTTGTTGTTTTGGAGTAATCCGCGCCCATCTTTTTTCCCAGATAAAACGATACTAAAAACATAACCACAAAATAGATCAGCAGTGGAATAGCAATTCTTACAACGTCCAGGGGGAGTGTAATAATCAGATTGCCCTTCAGGCTGAACATGACCACGATGGTGAAAAGCAGGGCGATGAGCGTGAGCGGCGAGATCAGCGGCACAAAACGCGCATGATATTTTTCTTTCCCCACGAGCTTCACGCCGATAAGTCTTGTCAGAGCACCGGCAATACAGGGAATGCCCAGATAGATAAAAACGCTTTTGGCAATCTGTCCGATACTTACCTCGACGATACTACCGGAAAATCCGAAATAGGGCGGTAGGACGGTAATAAAAAACCAGGCGAAAGCGCTGTAAAAAAGAACCTGAAAAATACTGTTAAAAGCGACAAGGCCGGCGGCGTATTCCGTGTTGCCTTTGGCCAGTTCATTCCAGACAATAACCATCGCGATACAGCGCGCAAGCCCTATCATAATCAGGCCAACCATATATTCTGGTTTGTCCGGTAAAAACACAATCGCCAGTATAAACATTAAAACAGGTCCGATCAGCCAGTTTTGCACAAGCGATAATCCAAGAACTTTTCCGTTATGGAAAACTTCCGGTAAGTCTTCGTATTTCACTTTGGCAAAAGGTGGATACATCATCAGAATAAGTCCGGCGGCGATGGGAATATTCGTTGTGCCCACCTGAAATTTATTAATGAAACTTTCCACTCCGGGAATGAAATAGCCAAGGCCTACTCCTAAAAGCATGGCGGCGAAAATCCACAAAGTGAGGAAGCGATCCAAGAAAGATAATCTACTGGCAACGTGTTCCGGCATAAAAATTTCCTCAAATTTAGTAGATCATATTAAACAGGAATCCCACAATCATAATGCCTGTGGCGACAACGCTGATAAAAATTACAATCAGCGGCAGTTTGATAATTTTTCTTAAAATGATCATTTCCGGAAGCGATAGCCCGATGACCGACATCATAAAGGCCAGAGCCGTGCCTAAAGCCGCTCCCTTTTCGAGCAGCGCCTGCAGAATGGGGATGATGCCTGCCGCGTTGGAATAAAGCGGAACACCGATCAACACTGCCAGTGGAATCGACCACCACGCTTCCTTGCCCATGATTGAGGCCATAAAGTTTTCCGGCACATAGCCATGAACGGCCGCGCCGACCGCAATGCCGGCTACAATGTAAATCCAGACTTTGGAAACTATATCCACAACCGCGGTATGGCCCGCCTGAATTCTATCAGTGAAAGTGACTTTGCCTTCCGCCATCTGAAAATCACCGGCTTTTATTTCATAAACCCATTCTTCGACGAAGCGCTCTACTTTGAGTTTGCCGATCACCCAGCCGGAAACTATCGCGATAAGCAATCCGGTGGAGGCATAGAGCAGGGCTGTCTTCCAGCCGAAGAGGCCGAAAAGCAGAACCAGCGCTACTTCATTAATCATCGGTGCGGCCACAAGAAAAGAAAAGGTAACGCCCAACGGAATACCACTTTCTACAAAGCCGATAAAAAGAGGAATTGCCGAACAGGTGCAAAAAGGAGTTAATATGCCCAGTCCCGCGGCCATGACGTTGCCGGCAAACAAGGGTTTCCCTTCCAGCGCCTTTCGTGTCTTTTCCGGTGAAAAATAAGAGCGGATAATTCCCACAACAAAAACAATAACCGTCAGGAGAATAAACACCTTGGGAGTGTCATAAAGAAAAAATCTAATTGACTCGGTCAGATGCGAATTTTTATCCAAATTCAAAATTCCATAGACAAGAAAATCAACTCCCTGCTCTAAAAAAATATAGATCACAACCGCCAAAGGAATCAGTACAAAGGGAATATAATAATTTATTTTTTTCTTTTCGCTATTATCCGCGTTACAGCACTCAGCCATTTTAATTACCGCCGATTATTTTTTTAATATCCGCCAGAGACGGCAGTTTCCCCGCGGCTACAACTTTTCCGTCAATTACTAAAGCGGGAGTTGTCATTACACCGTAAGCCATAATTTGCTTGATATCTTTGACATGATCTATCTGCGCGTCAATACCCGCTTCTTTCACCGCAAGACGGACTGTATCTTCCAGTTTGTTGCAGGTCGCGCAACCCATACCCAGTATTGCTATTTTCATAATTTGATCCTTTCGCTATTTACAGCACTTCAGAATATTTGCATGTTCCTTGGCGTTGGCCGAAAGCACATCCTCTAAACAACTCATAAAGTCCATGATACAGGGGCAGCGCAGGCTGTAGAAAATAGAATTTGCCCTTTTTTCATCGGTAACCAGACCGGCATTTTTTAAAACACTTAAATGCTTGGAGACTGTGGACGTATCGGCTCCGATCATTTCTGTCAGTTCATGGACACAGCATTCGCGCCTGCTTAGTTCCTCGATAATAAAAAGCCTGCTCGGATGCGCCATGGCCTTGATGATTTTCGCCCGCGCTTCATGCCGGGTTTTTATAGTACTTTTCATTTTTGAACCCCCTTGTATATCTATTTGGCAATATAACCAAATAGCCATGCTGTGTCAAGGGCTATTCTATACGCAGTGTCGTTGAAAACCGGTCATTTCGGTATACTCTAATAATAAATGAAATCCGGCTTAATCTATGATATAAAAGCATAATAAAGGTAGAAAGGTTAATAGAATAGAATGATTTTACATGACAGAAACGCTGTAATTTTATGGATAAAGAAAAGTGTTTATAGAGGGTTTGCGAAATACATCCTTTTCGTTTTCTTATCCATAATATTTCTGAATTTTGTCATCATCAACACTGCCGCCAAAGAACCGGACAAGGTAATCCCTTTTCATGTAGGAGAAAAACTGAAGTATAATGGGAGATGGGGGATGATTCCCGCCGGAGAACTCACGCTGGAGGTCCTTCCTAAAGAAATATTAAATGGTGTTGAATCCTATCACTTTGTTATGACTACCAAAACCAGCAAAGTAGTAGATCTCGTTTATAAAATACGGGAAAGGCAGGATTCCTATGTTGATAGTGGAATGACTCGCAGCGTTTTCTATAAAAAGAAAACAGAAAGTGAACATCCGCGTGATGAAAACATAAAATTTGACTGGGAAAATCTCAAAGCTACTTACACTAATTTCGGCGAGACGAGACGGTCGATTAATATTTCGCCGGGAACCGTCGATCCGCTGAGTCTTTTTTACGTTCTTCGCTATCAGAGTCTTAAAGAAAACTCAGAGATTATTATACCGATGACAGATGGCAATCTTAACATTGAAGTTAGAGCGATGGTCGGCAAAAGAAGTAAAGTTGAAATCGGAGAAAAAACTTACGACACCATTGAAATCACGCCTAATATGAATATGCTGGATAAACTGGACAAAGATAAAGTGGTAAAAAAGAGCGATAATCCGCAGCTTAAAATTTGGGTAACAGCAGATGAAAAAAAGATTCCCATAAAAATCAGAACTAAAGTTGGGATAATTACGTTCGATTTCGATTATGTACCTGATCCATCTTGAACCATTTCCCCTTTTTTGTTTTTAGTGTATCATCGCCAAAAAAACGGTGGAAGAATACATGGCTAAAATATTAATCGTTTATCATTCGCAGACAGGGAAAACTCAAAAGATGGCGCAGGCCGTTGCTGAAGGTGCGAAGTCTATTGAAGGTGTGGAAGTAATTTTGAAAAAGGCCGCAGATGCCACGGTGGAAGATTTATTGACGGCTGACGGTTTGGCTGTCGGCACGCCGGAAAATTTCGGCTACATGTCCGGGATGGTAAAAGATTTCTTTGACCGCACTTATGGAGACGCGCAGGAAAAAGTCTTCCGTAAACCTTTTGTTGTTTTTATCAGCGCGGGTAACGACGGAACCGGAGCGCTCAGAGCTATCGAGCGCATCGCTCTGGGCTATAAGTTCAAAACTGTTTTTCAGCCGGTGATTGCCAAAGGCGAGATTACAAAAGAAATTCTTGTCCAATGTGTTGAACTGGGAGCCACCATCGCCGGCGGATGTCAGATGGGAATTTATTAATTCCTTGCCTCACTTCATCGCGGAGAAGAACTAAGGGGTGGTGTAATTCTGTAATTTAGGCAGTGACGCCCGGCGTATGACAGGGGGGATTGAGGGGGATTTTTTCCGTATCATCACCTGACTTTTACTTAACGTAGGAACAGCAATAGTCCGTAAGGCTCTTGACCTTTAAACTGAATTTGGACCCCGCCGGTACTTCAAAAACATCTCCTTCTTTAAAAGTTGCCCAGCCAGCAGCGCCGGGCAGCAGGACATCGAGATTGCCGGAAAGAATCTCCATAATCTCTTTTTCCGCCGTGCCGAATTTATAATCTCCGGGAGACATAATGCCCAGTGTTTTTTTGGAACCATCCGGGAAAATTACCGTCCGGCTGGTGACCTTGCCGTCAAAATAAATATTCGCTTTTTTGATTACTGTTACATTCTTGAATTCCATAAGTATCTATTTCCTTTCATCAGTTATAATTTAAACTTGTAATTCCCCGTAGCTTGCTGCGGGGTCACAGCTTAGATACCTCAGGGGGGATGTTAGGTGGGGGTGACGAGCTTGCAGTCCGGTACTTCACCCTCACCTGACCCCTCTACCCTGAAGGGCACCGTGGCCATCAAGGGCGGGGGAATTTAGGGACTTGCTACGGGGAGGTTCATTATGCACGAACCGCTAACCGGTATTACACACCAGCAACTCTGCGCAATTTCGTCAGCAGATTGTTCTCCACTTCAATCAGGCCGGATTCCCGACGCTCTCTCGCCAGAACACTTTCCCTTTCTCCCGGCACGAATATCTCGTCCACCCCGGTCAGTTTCTTAGTGGATTTAACCTTGCGGATAATCTCTGAAACGTTACACGAAAGAGTGTTTCGGTCAGTCAGGAGTTCCGGATCAATGGCAAAGATCAGATGTCCCCAGTTGCCCTTGCTGTCGCCTATTCCACAGAAGGCGGCGCCAACCAGAGGTCCTGCCAGTATCTCGGCGATCAGAGCGAGACCTGATCCTTTGTAGCTCCGGTCGAAAGAGCGGATAGCTCCGGCGATGGCTTTTTGCGGATCAGTTGTCGGATTACCATCGGCATCATAAGCAAAATCAGCCGGAATGCTTCTGCCTGCCGTTACAGCCTCTACCAGTCCAAAATAGGAAGTCGCGGCTGTGGACATATCGAGTATGATGGGGTCCTGCTCGGTTGGTATAGCAATGGCCAGAGGATTGGTTCCGAATACAGGCTCATATGATCCGTAAGTGGCAACCCTCTGCGGTGACCGGCTGAAAGCAAAACCGATAAACCCCTCAGCTGCCAGACGGGAGGCATAGTAACCGATAGCTCCCGATGATGTGTTGGTGTTAAAAGTTCCGGCAATGGCAAATCCGCTTTTCTTTGCCTTTTCCTTCACTATTTCCACTGCTTTCCCGACAACCAGCATGGCGTGGTTTTTGTTGCCGTTGATCCGCGCGGAAATCGGAGTTTCTTTTTCGATGACGATCTTCCCGGCCTTCGGGTCTTTGGGGATGCCCGCGCCGATAAGTTTCACCACGCCCTGATTGTTGTCCCGCAACTGTGCATAGAGCATCACATCAGCGATGACGGGAACTTCCTCATCACTGTAGCCGT
>JQDQ01000008.1 GCA_000747625.2 Smithella sp. SCADC | reverse complement strand
GTGGCAAAATTTGCATTGGCGCCTCTGGGTTGAAAACATTCATGCCGGCGGATTTTACGTCCCAAGTCAAAAACTGCGCAGTCATCCAGATCATCAACAAAGACGACAGCATGAGGTACGCCTGTATCAATACTATCCAGGATAAATTTCTGACCGTCCGCGTCTATTTTAATTCCCGCTTCCACAGCAGAAGGATCAGTCAGCTTTACCTTTACGATATCACCATTAACTTCCGCGCTGATAATACCGGCGATTGTTTCAAAGGACATTTCCTTTGGGGCTATACCTTGGAGATAGGCATAGCGCGCCACACAGCGGCTACCGTTGCCGCACATTTCCGCTACTGAGCCATCCGAGTTAAAAAACTGCCACTTGAAGTCTACGGTTCTGGAAGGTTCAATGAGAAATAATCCATCCGCGCCTACAGAAATTTTGCGTGCACAAACGCGACGCGCAAACGTAGGCAAATCGCCTACATTCAAAGACAAATCGCGGTTGTCGATAATAATAAAATCATTGCCGCTGCCGCTCATTTTGTAAAATTCAATCATAATTGATTTTGTATTGGCCATAGCTTTACATTTCACAGATTTGATATATTACTGGTTAAACTTCGAGGACAATATCATCTGAGCGATTAAGCGATCTGGTTACACGCAATACTTCTTCCGTAGTCGTTATGCCGTTTAGTACTTTATCGATACCGTCTTTCTGCAGGGTGATCATGCCCTGTTTTAAAGCAAGTTCATTAATTTGATTGGCATCGGATGTTTTTAAAACAAGTTTTTTGATTTCGTCATCAACGATCATGATCTCAAAGATAGCTGTTCGTCCCCGGAATCCTGTTTGCATGCAAAGGTTACAGCCGTTTTTCCGATAGAATATATTTTTCTTCAGCACCGACCGGTCCAATCCAAGGTTGGCCAAAGTTTCTTCATCCGGCACATAAACTTCTTTGCAGTGCGGACAGAGAACGCGCACAAGGCGTTGTGCTATTATCGCGATAATCGACGAGGTAACCAGGAAAGGTTCTATTCCCATATCAATTAATCGCGTGACGGCGCTGGCGGCATCATTGGTGTGCAATGTTGAAAAAACGAGATGGCCGGTCAGCGATGATTGAATGGCGATTTCAGCGGTTTCACGATCGCGGATTTCACCGATCAGAATTACATCAGGGTCCTGGCGGACAATAGAGCGGAGGCCTGCGGCAAAAGTCAGATCGATTTTCGGATTAACCTGAATTTGTCCGACACCGTCCATCTGATACTCGATAGGGTCTTCAATGGTGATAATGTTTATTTCCGGGCGATTGATTGTGGAAAGAGCCGCATATAAGGTTGTTGTTTTACCGCTGCCGGTGGGACCTGTTACCAGAATGATTCCATAGGGAGATTTGATCAATTTATTGAGCAGCTTGATCCGTTCATCGTGCATGCCTAAATCAGCAAGCCTCAGGATGTTGGCGGTTTTGTCCAGCAGGCGCAGCACGACTCTTTCTCCGAAAGCTGTGGGGATAACCGATACCCGGATGTCCACGAGGCGGTCGGCTATTTTTATTTCAATACGTCCGTCTTGAGGCAGCCGTTTTTCCGCGATGTTTAGTTTAGCCATAATTTTTATGCGGGAAACAAGCGGAGATTGAATTCGCCTGGGCAAGTTTAAAATATCGTATAAAATTCCGTCAATACGATAACGGATTTTAAGATTGCCGGAGTAGGGCTCAACGTGAATATCGCTGGCACGGTCTTTGATCGCTCCGGAAACAAGTAAATTGACCAGCTTAATAATCGGCGCGTCACTGGTTTCATCAAGCAAATCGGCTGTTTCATCAATTTTCGAAATAAGATCATCGGTAGAGGCTTCGTTCATCTCTTCAAAATAATCTTTAGCCGAAGCGCGGCTCATGTCATAAGCCATATTAATTGCAGCGGCGATCGCATCCTGCGAGGAAAGGACAACCGGCAGATCCGGGCTTTTTAAGAGTTGCCTTAAATCATCAATGGGCTGAAAATTTGTGGGATCGTTTACGGCGATTGCCGAATCCGAAGAGGTGATGAGCGGTACCATCTTGTGTTTCTTTAAATATTGAATGGAAACATTTTGCGTAAAATCAATATTGATGCTCTCCATCGGTAATTCCGGCCGGAAAGAAAGGCCGAAGTGCCCGGCCATTATTTTTAATAATTGGATTTCATCGATGGCTTTTTTCCGGATGAGATGATCAAAGAATACGGTGCCGTTATTTTTCTTCAGACTATGTGCTTCAGCAAGAATATCCGGGGCGACTCCGGCGGCAATTAATTTTTTATCCAGAGAAGAAAAAATAACATCCCGGGGAGTGGAAGAACCGGAGGTTATGCCTGCGGATACTTTTAAGGCTGTATGGATTTTAGACATAAGGGGTCAAAGCCTTCAGCTTAAGGTTTAGCCGGTGTTTTATTTTTGGCAGGAGCAGGTGTGCCGGAAGGTTTAGTCTCCGGTTTCTTTTCATTTAATTTGATGATGCCTTCCACCACTT
>JQDQ01000007.1 GCA_000747625.2 Smithella sp. SCADC | reverse complement strand
TGACGGCTTTCTCACGGGGTGTTTTGGCTTCAATGACAGCTTTTTGCGCAAAAGCCTGAACCTCCGGCGCATTGCTGTCGATAAATTCTGTCGGTTCTAAATATTCTTCGTACATCATGCCTATTTAAATTAAGTGTTATATTTCATAAATTCCATGATTATTTGTCATTGCGAAACGCCTCTCAGGCGTTGTGGCAATCTTAATTAAGTATACTTGTCCCCCGAATTCCTCTTGTATGTCAAGGGAAAAGGGTCTGGATTCTTTGAATCGCGCTATCCAGGTCAACCGTCATCGAATCGGCGATCTTCTTTTCAATGACGCAAATCACACTTTCGTTTATCCGAATCCGGTTCTTTATCTCTTCGGTCGTGCCGTAACGTTGAATAAGATCTTCCACTCGTTGGACGAGGCTTACAATCCTGTCATGCATCACTCTCTTGTCGGCGTAGTTTACTATCTCCCGTTCCTCCAGTTTTCCCTGCGGATTGAAATCCAGAAGAATTACATGTTGCTTTACAATCTCGCCTACGCGCGCGAATCCTAACTCCCGCAAAAGTTCTCCGCCGGATTGATCATGATGTTCTTTTGTTTTCAGTGATCTCGTCTTGGTTATGTCATGAAGAAGCGCCGCCGCGATAACCAGATTTCTGTTTATGGGCACCGCTTTTTTGAGGTTGTCTGTTATTGCCAGGGATACACGCATCACCTGTAGGGAATGAGCGATGATGTTTGGCAGCATGCAATATTTTGCCATGAGTTCATCGCATTCCTCACGCGAAGGTATTCTATCTGTAGAAGACATAGGAACGTTTGGCATATTTGTCAAATAGTTATCATTAGTGTCAGGTTCACGCTGTCCCTAATTTGAAAATCTCCTCTTCCTTGAGGGGAGAGATCGGGTAAGGGTGAAATATTTCTTCTTTGTCATTCCCCGGCTCGCAGACCGGCGTATGCCGGTTGACCGGGGAATCCAGTAATTCTTAGCTTCTTGCAATGCATAACTGGTGAGGCTTTGCAGCATGAATCAGCGTCAAATGTCAAGGTTAAAGATTTGACCCCAAGACCCAAGCCCAAGACCCAAGACCTTCCGGATTTTTTTAGATCATTAATTTTTTATGCCCACTTTATTTTTTCCGTTAAAACATTTGTGTTTTGCATTCAAATTACCTGTTTTTAATGGGCTCATGGCTCCGTATTGCTCTGACCTCAGCACTTCAGGCATACCCCAATCCATATCGGTGGATCTTCGTTAAATTGTGCACAATGCAAAAGAGGTTCCACTGCGTATCATAGAAAGTAACGACGGAGAATCTTTGTGATGCTGAAAATGAAATGACGATGGGGCACCTTTTTGAGGACATCCAGACAGAGCCACTCCCCGAATTCCACCACGCGTTTCTGGTGGCAGGACGGGCAGAAGTGACGGCGCTTACACGAGAAGGCCAGTAAGTATTCGTGGCCGCAATCTTTGCATCGGATGCGGGCAAAGCCGTTGTGCAGATCGCCGCAGTCAAGATACCGGCAAATCACTTTCTCAATATAAGGCCGCCAGAAGCCGTACTGCCGCGAGAAACGGTCATCAACAGGCGCCTCTTTCTCCCAAGAAATCACCCTTGATGGAGGATTGCCCTTCATCGCCTCCAACATCTCCACGTCCGATGCGATATCAACCCCGGCGCAAAATGCCTTTCCAGTGCCCGTGAGGACACCCACCCACACGTCATCATCGTCTCTGAAATTCACCCAGTCTTCGCTAACTCATTGACAAGCTCAGGATTTAAACTTTTCAGGACGATTCATGGTAATATAAGCGATTTTATCTCATAGATGACTAACGACATAAATAACCTCTTTGGTGCTAACCCTTCAGAGTAAAGGCTACATCACAGCATTCATCGCCGGCTGCCACCGTCTTCAAGATAGAAAGCTCCATTTCTTCCCCTGTAGCCGCTTCAAAGGTCCCTATATCCATATTCATCATGGCCTCACATAACGGACGACCGGCACCGGCCAAGCCTAATGCACACCGTTCGTTTTTGCATCTAAGCCTTTTTTCTGTAAGTTCGAGTAGTGTTACCGGACTTTTACGCCGCTTAGCGCCTTCCAAAAAGGCGCTGCCAACACTCTTGAGGTCAAAGGAATCCAAATTTGTTCTCATCTGGTTTCCAATAGCCCTTCCCAACCTGCGGCACACCTCCCCTATAAGAGGCAGAACCTCATCGCCATACTTTTTATAAATCATACGGCTTAACAATACCAGTGCATCCCTCGCCGTATTTACCTCAACTTCTTTCAATGAGTCCATAATCACTAAGAACTTCCCCCTGTGCAAAGTCGGGCCCCTACAATTTAGCAGCGGAGTTCGCCTCTCCGAAAACTTCCCTCAACACATCGCATATTTCCTGAAGCGTGGCGTAATTCTTCACGCATGCCAGAATGTCAGGCATCAGGTTTTTCGACTCGTCCCCGGCGTCCCTCTTCAATGCGGCCAAACTCTCCTTCACTGCCTTGTTGTCCCGCTCCCGCTTGAGCTGTGAGAGGCCCTGAATCTTTCGCTCTTGCGCACTCGCCAGTAACTCGGCCGCATAAACTTCCTCCACGCTCCGCTCTACCCTGACGTCAAGCTCCTCCGGATCGGTAAAACAATTCACCCCGACAACAAAATCCTCTTTGTTCTCAATCCTCTTATATTTCTTATAGGCGCTCTGGGCCACCGCTTTTTGCAGGTAACCATTCGCAATGGCCCGCACGGCGCCTCCCATCTTCTCGATCTTATCGAACTCCTCCCGCGCCATCTCCTCAATCTCGTTGGTGAGCGACTCCATGAAATATGAACCCGCCCATGGATCTCGAACTTCCCCCACCCTGGCTTCGTAGATGAGGATGCGCGTGCCGTCGTGGGCCAGCTGCTGGGCCTCCAGGCTGTGCCCCAATCCCAGCGGTTCGTCGTAGGGCGGGAAGCTACCGGGTATTCCCCCGCTCATACCGGCGGCAACCCCCCCGACTATCGCCCGGCTCAGGTTGTTCAGCGGGCGCTGGAGCGTGGTGCTGGAGCAGCCGATGTGCGCCGTAGAAATCTGGCGGATTATCATGGACCGCGGATCTTTCGCCCCGAACCTCTCCTTCAGGAGCCTGGCCCATACCCTTCGCGCGGCCCGCTGGAAAGCGATCTCCTTATAAATCTCCATGCTCCCGCCGAAAGCATTGAAGGTGAATCTGGGAGCGAAAGAGTCGATGTCCAGTCCCGCGGAAACACCCGCCTCCAGGTAGGCGACGCCAATGGCCATGCTGAAGGCCAAATCCTGCTCCCGGGTGGCCCCCGCCTCCCGCATATGGTAACCCCCGATGCTCGTTACGTTGAACCTGGGCATATGCTGAGTGCAAAAAACAAGCGTGTCCCGAAAAAGCCGCAAAGCCGGCCCAGGCGGAAAAATGTAGGTGCCTCGCCCCACGTACTCTTTCAGAATATCATTCTGCGGAGTCCCCCGCAGCTTCGCCAGCGGCACCCCTCGCTGCTCCGCAAGCGCCACATACATCGCTATGATCACCGCCGCCGGGGCGTTGATCGTGAAATTGGACGAAATCCTGTCCAGATCAAGCTCACCAGTGTACGGCTCGTAGATAATCTCAAAATCTCGCAGGCTGTCTACCGCAACCCCCACGCGTCCCACCTCTCCTTCAGACTGGGGACCATCAGAATCGTAACCACACTGTGTGGGCAGGTCAAAGGCCATATTCGGCCCCCCCTTTCTGTTCATTTTGTGCATGCGGATTAAATAATCACGATAGTCCTCCGGCGTGCCAAACCCGGCGTATTTCCCCACGCTACCCTCTCCCCACTCAAAGCGCATTCCTGAAGCGGCAAGCGGGGCGGCAAGCGCCTGCCACCGAGGCACCGCATCATTTCCGGCTGTAAAAGGGTACTGCCCGGGAAAACCTACCTGCTCCAGAAAATCAAACTCCCCCAGCATCTCGGGAGAATAAAAGCTCGTCGGGTTCTCCTTGAGGCCATTTTTTTCCAGCGCCCTGGAAACAACACTCTCTTCCCACTCTTTCCTTGCCTTCTTTATTTTTGCATCGTTAGAACTCATTTCTCTTTCCTCCCTGAGTTTCGGAGGCGTTTACGCGTCGCAGCATACGGGACGGCAGGCTTTCCTTCGCCTGCAACCCGGACTCCGCTGCGATATGCCTCCATTGAACGTATATCTTTTCATGCCAGCTATCACAAGAGCTTGCCTTCCTGCTCCCTGAGCGCCGATTTCCTGATCTTGCCGCTCGTTGTCATAGGTAATGAATCTATGAAAACTACATGGGAGGGGTACTTGTGCTTGGCAACCTTGCCCTCAAGATATTTGAGGATCTCCTCCTTCGTCAGTGTTTCGCCCTTTTTACAGACGATAAAAGCTTTGCCTGTCTCACCCCACTTGTCGTCGGGGACACCTATGATGGACACCATTCCCGGATCAATCTTGGGATGATCGGACAAGACCTTTTCTATCTCCGCCGGGTAAACGTTCTCTCCTCCGCTGCGGTACATGTCCTTGATTCTGTCCACGATGTACAGGTAGCCTTCATCATCCACATATCCGAGGTCGCCGGTGTGGAGAACTCCATTTACAATGGTTTCAGCGGTTCTCTGTGGGTCGTTCCAGTAGCCGCTCATAACGGTCGGCCCTGTCGCCACGAACTCCCCAATCTCCCCAGGCGGAAGCTTGTTGCCGGAAGGGCCTTCGGTCCAGACTTCCGTGCAGAAGCCGGGCAGGCCGACGGAACCCTGCTTTCTTTCTGTATCTGCCCTAAGCACCATCGCCATGGCCGAATTTTCGGTCTGACCGAAGCCCGTCTGCACATGCAGTCCCTTTGCCGCCAGTTCGTCAAGGAGGCTCTTTGGCGTACGCTCCCCGCCCCCGAAGACCACCCTGACGCTGCTTAAGTCGATGCCATCGAACGCCTTGGCCTGTAGGAGCATCCGCCACATCGTCGTCAAGACAAAAACAACCGTCGGTCTGTGTTTTCCGATATCCAGGCCAAACTCACGCGGATCGAAAGTCGGACGCATGATAAGCGTCCCCCCGATGTCCAGGGTCGGCAGGGAGACTATGAAGAGGCCCCCTGAGTGAAAAAGCGGCAGCTGAGTGAGAAACACATCGTCCTGGCACATGTTCGCATATCGCTGAATCTGAATATCCTTAAAAAAGGTCTGCTCATGGGACAGCACGGCGCCCTTCGGATTGCCGGTGACTCCCGAGGTATAGATAATGGCCAAAGGATCGCTCAATTCAACCGGCTCGTCCATTTCAGGCTCACTCACGGGTTTATCTTTTGTCAATTCATGATAGTCACTCGCCCAGCCGCTATAGTCGGGAACATCGGGAAGTCCGCTTTTCATGACGATGTATTTGCCTTTCTCCACTGCCACAGAAGTGCGTATGGGGTCAACGTTCTTGCCGAACAAATCGTGAAACACGAGCAGACGGGCGCCGCTGTGGTTGAGCTGATACTCCACCTCGCGGGGAACCATACGGAAATTCAAGGGAACGAAGATTAAACCCAGTTTGGCGGCAGCCCCAAAGATCTCAAAAAACTCGGGACAGTTGCTAAGGTCTACGGCAATCCGGTCACCCTTCTTGAGGCCCAACGACTGCAAACAGTACGCAAAACGGTTGATCCCTTCGTTCATCTGTCTGTAGGTTACGGGTTTGTCCTGAAAAATAAGCGCAGACTTCTCAGGATTACGCTGCGCCCACTTACTGAAAATCTTACCAATGCTCCAACTCATTTTCATCTACCTCCGTATTTTTAATTCTGTAGCAGGTTATAAAATCCAACAGTGATCAATGTTTGAAGTAAAAATCCCTGCCCCAAGTATGCGGTACAAGGCAACCCTGATGTACTTTAGCAAGCCTGATGTACTTTAGCAAGCACTGATTTTTATTCACCCTTAAATATTGGATCCCTTTTCTCCAAAAACGCTGTAAAACCTTCCTTAAAATCTTGCATTTTTAGGGTAAGCTCAAGCACATACGCTTCGTAATCAAGAGACTGGGACAGATCCCACTTGTAGAAATTCTGCAGCCCTCTTTTTGCGAAAGCGATGGGAAGCGGAGCATTAGCCCGACTTAGCGGATTGGCGGTAAAAACAAGAAAAAAGTCATTTAAAATCAATGCTGAAGGGGATTGCTGTTTGGCTGCCCCCAGTTTAAGCAATAACTCATCCCGGATTAAGGCCATGCCCTTGAGTTGATGTAACCGTGCCCCTAATCGTTTCAGTTGACGCCGTCGCATGGATC
>JQDQ01000006.1 GCA_000747625.2 Smithella sp. SCADC | reverse complement strand
CGGCAGGGCGATTCGCTGGTGCAGAGAATCGGCAATAAAACATTTCCCGTTGCCGGCCACGCGAATGTCGGCAAAAGCGTAAAAGATAAGGTCACAAAACTCAAAAATATAAAAACGGAATACTTCTACAACAAAGCCCATGTTGATGACTGGGAAATCCGCCAGCGTGAACTGGCTGTCTTTGAAGAAATACTGCAAACAGAAATGAGCGAAAAACAGCAGGAAATATTTGTCTTGAAGCACCAGAAGAGAAGCGAGACTGCTACGCTTGCCGGCATTGACGAAATCAAACCCAAACAATCGGCGCTGGAGTTCGACAAAGCAAGCATTACCGAACTGGAAGCGCAGATTGCCGAACTTCAGGAACAGAAAACAAGTATCCGCAAAGACAAGCCGCTGGTCTGGAACATCGAGTTTGCTGAAATATTTGTCGAAAAGGAAGGCTTCGATATCATCATCGGCAATCCGCCTTATGTGCGGCAGGAGGAAATTGCCGATCCGTTGAACAAAATAAAGGACAAAAAAGAATACAAGGCCTGTTTGCAGGAAATGGTTCGCCTTGATTTCCCCGACGAATTTCCGCCCAAAAAGAAAATCAATGCCCAATCCGATCTCTATACCTACTTTTATATCCGTGCCCTGCGCCTGCTCAACCCGCGGGGCATTCATACCTTTATCTGCTCCAATTCCTGGCTGGATGTGGGCTACGGCGTCTGGCTTCAGGAATTTCTGCTCAATCGCTGTCCGGTGGATTTGATTATTGACAACCACGCCAAACGAAGTTTTGAAGCGGCGGCTGTCAACACGATTATTTCCGTCATCCACGCGCCGCGCAAAAAAGTTGACCCGCAGCATTTAGTGAAATTTGTCGCCTTCAAGAAACCGTTTGAAGAAGCGATTTATACCGAAAACCTTTTAGCCATTGAAGATGCCGGTAAAATTATTTCCAATAAAACCTTCCGTGTTTATCCCATCACGGTAAAGGAACTGAAAGAATCGGGAACGGAATATGAAAATGAGGAAAAGAAAAAGCTGGATGCAGGCAAGTATGAAGGCGATAAATGGGGCGGCAAATATCTGCGGGCACCGGACATTTTCTTCACAATCCTAGAAAAGGGAAAAGACAAACTGGTAAAGCTCGGCAAAATTGCTGATGTGCGACGAGGATTTACGACAGGAGTTAATGAGTTTTTCTATCTGGATGATGAGACGATTGGAAAGTGGAAGATTGAACCGGAATATTTAAAACCGGTCATTAAGAGCCCGCGCGAGTGCAAAAGCATCATCGTTGATCCGAAAAACTTGAAATACAAAATATTTATGTGCAACAAAAGCAAAGCTGAGCTCAAAGGGACAAACGCCCTGAAATATATTGAATGGGGAGAAAAACAAAAAACAGAAGATGGTGTTTATTGGAAAGACGTGCCTACGGTATCAAACAGACGGTACTGGTATGTTTTAGGTGAACGAAAACCGGCAAGAATAAACTTTAATTACCTCATTGATGAGATCGGCGTTTCTTATTTAGGTGAAGTCTTTGTAAGTGATAATTTCCAAGAAGTTCATACTGAAAAAGATATAGATATTTTTCTTAATTCATTTGTTTTTTATCTATTTCAACTCAACACAGGCAGGGTCAGCTTTGGAGGTGGTCTACTTAAAATTCAAACATATGAATTAAATCGTTTGTTAGTCATGGAAATAAAAGATAAAAAGATTAAATATCTTAGAAAAAACGAGTCATCTATTTTTGACGAATGCGGCATTGACCCGGAATCAAAAACACCGATTGAAGAGCAGGAACCAAAACCGCTGCCGGACCGCGCCGAACTGGATAAAATCGTTTTCGACGCGCTGGACCTGACCAAGGAAGAACGCAAGGAAGTCTATCGCGCTGTCTGCCGCCTGGTCTGGAACCGCATCAGCAAAGCCCGCAGCGTGTAGGGGGCGCGTTCTGGGAACCCGCCCCCTACAGGAATCAAAAAAGGATTTTATATGAAAAAAAACTTTACCGGTGAAATGCTTGACGATGGCCAATGCATCTGCGGCATTTGCGGAGGCAAAAATAAAATGGGGGGATTGTTAAACCCGATGTCGCCGAAGCCGACCGTGGCCTGTTATCATTGCATGATAAAAATGTCGGCGGAAGCACAGGGCATAACCGTTGCCGAAGCCGAGCGGCGTAAAAATGAGACGATGCGGGTGACTCATTTTTTCATCAAGCTGAAGATGGATGAGTATGTTGCGGCGACCGGCAGGGATGAATATCCATCCCTTGAGGAAGCCAATCAAGTGCTGTCTTATATCATGAATGTCTGGAATACTTTTTCGCCGGACGAAAAAAAGGCGTTTGAGAAGGAGGCCGATTTGGCGCATTTGTTTCAACCTGTAGCCATGAACTGGCAGTATTTATTGGCGATATCCAAACCACGGCGCAACGAACTTTGCCCCTGCGGCAGCGGCAAAAAATACAAGGCCTGCTGTGTGGCTAAAGAGGAAAACGAAAAGGCAGAGGTGGAAAAATACAAAAGAATCGATACCTGGGTCATCCGAAAAGCAATGAACCTCATTGCTGAACTGACAGAGAACAAGACCTTGAATTTCGGCAAATTATTGGAGTTCTATTTCGGTGCCAGGCGTCTTGCCGATGCCCGGAAATACGGCATGACGCAGCAAGATATGGAGGAGTTCAACGAGTGGCTGATGAATGATTACTACCTCAACGACGAACAAACACCTTTTATTCTGGAGGAGTTGCTGGCTTCCGGGCAATTATCCGATCATGAAGAGAAACTGGTCACTGCCCGCATTGACGCTCCCAAATCGGTTTACATGATTACCTTTATTAAAAAAGGAACGGGCGCTCTTCTGCGCAATGTGTTCGACAAAAAAGAAGTCTTTGTTCACGACATCGGATTTTCCCAATCCACTCGGGATGGGATGACTGTGTTTGTACGGATTATTCCGGCAGGCGATTATCATTTGCTTTCCGGCGGACATATGGCCTATCCTGCGAATATCCTCGACGGGAAATTGAAAACAATTATCAAAGCCTATAAAAAAAGCAGACGAAAAGACAACATCAATAAATTCCTGAGGAAGAACGGCCATATTTTCGGCAAGCTGATTTGACATATTCTGTCTATCGCGCCGTCTGCCGCCTCGTCTGGAACCGCATCAGCAAAGCCCGCAGCGTGTAGGGCGCAATCGACTCAAGGCGCATTTGTAAGACCGCCAGGTTCCAATACGGGTCAGCGGCTGTCATTAATTTTAGAAGTGGAGCAGGCAGAAATTGCTCTGGAAAAGAAAGTGAGAATGCTATCTAAATTTATAGTAGGTGGGTAAGTGCATGACTGTAACTGACCGTTATGATGTTTCCGATTTGATAGAAGCACAGTATCAACCAGGCTCTCGTGGTCGTGTTTTGAAAAACTTGCGTGGTATTACCAGTAAGCGGATAATGGACGAGGTCGAAGCAAGAGAGCAGAAGAGGGCATTGCAGGATGTATTCTCATTGTACAGTGCACATCATCGTTTTAAAGCTGCGGATATATGCTTAATGCACAAGATGTGGCTTGCTGGAATATATCAGTGGGCCGGGCAATATAGGCGTGTCAATTTGACGAAAGGCACCTTCCCTTTTGCTGCCGCGGAGCTGATTCCTAATCTCATGGCCGAATTTGAAAGAAAATCCATGAGGCAATTTACGCCTTGTCTGTTTAAGAAGCAATCTGCCGTGGTTCACGCTCTTGCTGTTGTTCATACGGAATTGGTGCTCATTCATCCTTTTCGGGAAGGCAATGGACGTGTAGCACGTATGCTGGCTATTGTGATGGCGACACAAGTGGGCTTGCCACCACTTGATTTTGGAGATTTGAAAGGTGATAAAAAGCAGAATTATTTCCGGGCAGTGCAGGCGGGTATGGATTATAACTATGGACCACTAGAAGAAATATTTACCGGCGTTATCAAGAGGACTTTAAGGGGCGGTTAATAACTTTAGCTCTCTTTAAATTTCTTTTTACCCCGCATGCACGACACGCGGCTGTGCGGACGCCCTCTATGGCTGAGGAGGATATTACGGAACGAATTAAGCGGATTTCGCGTTCCTTGGCATCCTTTAAGTAAGGATTTGTTTTTATAAGTGTAAGAGAGTTTTTTCTCATATTAATGACCTATATTTGTTTGAATACATATTAAACAAATTAGCAGAAATTAGCAACTACTTTGTGTCAATTTTGCATAGGATAAGGGGCGTTTTTCAAGCAGAATATAAGAGGGGACAGGAATAAAAGGAGACATTATTTTAGAGCAACTGCGCGGATCGCGCTGAATTCGAACGAAAGAGAAACGCAAGGAGGTCTATCGCGCCGTCTGCCGCCTCGCCTGGAACCGCATCAGCAAAGCCCGCAGCGTGTAGGGCGCAATCCGCTTGCCCGGCGAATGCCAGGACGATTGCGCCGGAAATGATATAATTATGAGGATGAGGCGCATAGGCGCCCGGGATGAATTTGATGGATAAAAAACTGGATTTGCAAACGATAAAGAAGTACGCGCCTGCCCGCGCGCTGGAACGGGGTTATGATTATTATCAGAGCGGTCTGGTGAGCAGCGTTAAAGAATATAAAGGCGTTATAAGCGCAAAAGTTAAGGGGCGGCAAACTTATACTGTTCGCCTGCATATCGAAGTTGATGATGATTATGATTATTCATGCACATGTCCCATGGGCGATGAGGGTGAATTTTGCAAGCACTGCGTGGCTGTGGCGCTGACGTGGATCAATCGTAACGAAAAAAAGGAAAGCACGAAAAATTCCTATGAAGTTACTTTGAAAGACATCGAAAATTATCTGAATACACTGGACAAAACGACTCTGGTTGATATGCTCATGCAGCAGGCTCAGGAAAACGACATGCTTTGCAAAAAGCTTGGTTTTCAGGCGGTGCAGGCCGTCTCCGGCGAGTTTAATGAAACGGTGTGGAAGCAAATGATTCGTAGTGCTTTTGAGATTGATGATTACATCGATTACCGTGAAATATATCAGTACATGGAAAATGTCAGCGACATGGTTGATTCTCTCGATGATTTGCGCGAGAAAGGCTCGGCGATGGAAGTGATCAGTCTTGCGGAATATGCGCTTCATCAGGCGGAAGAGGCCATGGATTCCCTGGATGATTCGGACGGCGAGATGGGGGATGTCATGGAGGATTTGCAGGAAATTCACTTTCGAGCTTGTGAAAAAGCCAAGCCGGATCAGGAGGAGCTGGCGGCGCCGACCGGATTCCCATATCGCATCGAATCTTGTGCACATCATGGAAACGCTGGCGGAGTTGTCCGGTGATGTCGAGGAACTGGTAAATATTAAAAAACACGATTTGTCTCATGCATACCATTATCTGAAGATTGCCGAGATATATAAAGAAGCGGGGAAGAAAGAGAAAGCTCTGGAGTGGGCGGAAGCGGGCATCAAGGCTTTTCCTCAGCGCACCGATTCACGGTTGCGGGAATTCTTGGCGAATGAGTATCACCGGCGAAAGCGCCCGGAGGAGGCGCTGAATTTAGTCTGGAAAAATTTCGAAGATAATCTCTGTCTGGATCAATATCAGAAATTGAAGCTCCAGGCGGAAAAAACTGCGCAATGGCCTCAGTGGCGCGAAAAAGCAATTGCGTTGATTCGCAACGATATTGCGACGAAGAATCGAAGGGATAATCCGTGGGGATTTTTCCCGGGGCATTCCTTGTTGGTGGAAATATTTCTCTGGGAGAAAAATATGGAAGCCGCGTGGCAGGAGGCCAAGGATGGAGATTGTTCAAAACAACTATGGATACGACTTGCTGCTCTACGCGAAGAAAATTATCCGATGGATGCGGTCAGCGTTTACAAAAGAATCGTAGAGCCGACAGTTAAGCAGACGAACAATCAGGCTTATGAAGAGGCTTTCAACCTGATCAAAAAAATACAAGCGCTATGGCACCGCCTCGATAAAGACGCCGCATTTGCAAACTATCTGGCCGAACTTCGCCTAAAGTATAAAGCGAAACGTAATTTCATGGTTCTTTTAAGTAAAATCAAGTGAACTTATATGTCTGGAAAGTGGGGCGTCCTTGGGGGGCATGTGCTACAGCGAGAAAGGAGGAGGATAATGAAAGATGCGCCAAAACCGAAATCCGGTAATGTCGTTGATTTTACACATTACAGGCAAACGTTGGTGAAAAGCAAAAAGCCGCCGGTCAAAGTAAACAGAGAGGCGGAGTATGCGGCGCAGGAATTAATTTACGACGCCTGGGAGAGTGCAAACAAGAAGACAAGAATAAGTCTGGCAAAAAAAGCTCTTTTGCTATTTCCGGATTGCGCCGACGCCTATAATCTTTTGGCGGAGGACGCCGCAAAATCTTTGGAAGAATCGAAAGAATATTATCGTCTATATTCTGATTACTTATCTTGCTTGTCTGGGACGGTACGACGAGTTAATATTCCTGCCTGGGAAAACGTGCCGGGCGCGCTGGCCTGGCTCAAAAAACAAACAACCGATTGTTGAGCATTTAGGTCGCGTTTGCCAAACGCGCCGCATAATGCATTAATTCAGTCATAAAACTTCACGACCAATATTTGCTTGACATGTAACTCCATTGCCGTTTATAATTTCTTTGTCAGAGCTTACAAAAGTTTTAATTTAAACGTATTTTAAGGGGAGGAACAAACAATGAATAAAAAAGGAATTTCCTTATTTCTTTGTTGTATTTTAATTATGGTTGGTTGCGCTCAGACCGGAACGATGACAAAAAGTGAGCAAGGAGGTCTTCTGGGAGCGGGAGGAGGAGCTGTAGTAGGAGCAATATTGGGGCAGGCCATCGGACATAATACCCAAAGCACTCTTATCGGCGCGGCCATTGGCACTGCTGTAGGCGGTGGCGGTGGTTACGGCGTTGGCGCGATGATGGACAAGCAGGAAAAAGACATGCGTGACGTTCTGGCAAAATCGGAAGCTGCAGCCGTAACCAGAGATGGCAATCTTCTGTCGGTCACATTTAAAGGCGATGTTACCTTCGATACGAACTCAGCAGAATTGCGTCCTGGACTCTATAACGAGATAAACCGGGTTGCCGGCGTTTTAAACCAATACCCCGATACCTTAATCAGAGTGGAAGGGCATACCGACAGCAGGGGTTCGGATGAATATAACATGGATCTTTCGAAGAGGCGTGCCAATAATGTAAAAACTTTACTGGTTATGCGCGGTGTAGCCGAAAATCGCATTGAAGTCGCCGGATACGGCAAAACCATGCCTGTTGCAACCAATGATACCGAAGCCGGACGACAAAAAAACAGAAGAGTAGAAATCAGGATTGCGCCAAAAGTACAAACTCAAACACCGTAAAGTACAGTTAAATTAACAGGAGGAAACATGCTTGAACTTTTCAAAGGAGAAATCCCCGAAATAGATAAGCTGGTTGTATAATTCAAAAAAAGATCGACAGTCCCAAGAACACTCTGGAAGATATTAAAGACGTGATTTTCGATCATATTGCCGAGCATGAGGTACTTGACAAGAAAGATGCTTACGATAAAGCGGAAACAATTGCTTTCCGTGCCGTCAATAGCCTGATAGACGATCTGGAAGTGAACACAACTAATTACAAAAGAATTAAGGAATACATTTCCTCCTATCATTCTTTCAGTGCTTTCAATCGTCTTCATGAAACTGACCAGATGGAAGTATATTAAATATTTACATTTTTTAGGTCTAAAAAGTTTTATTTATGTAATACTCAAATTCTAGACATGTAAATTTATGCTGGGTTTCAATTTGTAATCGTTAAACAATCCGTTCAAGTAGTAAGAATAATTTCTGCAAGTGTTTGATACTTAAAGCTATCCTGGCAAATACCTCTCGCATTTACAAAATATAAATGTATTGCAATTTTACTTTGTTTTTGCTATAAGTACAGGTAAAATAAAACTAAATGAATTACTTAAATCATAAGGGATGAGCTCAATGGTGGAAGCATTGGAAACCTGGATAGGTGTGTTTAACCGCGGTGTAAGTGCTAAAGTGATAGCTGAATCTCTCAAGAAAATAATGGGCGTCTCTGTAATTGTTGCCTATACCGAGGAAGATGCAGGTTTGTCATATTTAAACGATTTGGCAGATGAAACTTTTTATCTCGGTTCAGAAAATGACAATGCCTTATTATATATGAACGTAGATAAGCTTATAGAAGCCGCTTACAAAAAGAGGTATAAATTTGTGCACCTTGGGACAGGGATGTTATCCGAAAATCATGAAGCTGTCAGGACCTTTGAGAGAGCAGGAATAAAAAATATTGGAGCTACCTCAGATCAAATAGAAATTGCCAGTGATAAAATAAAAACTATACACCTGGCAAAACGATTAGGTATACCAGTTAAACCCGGCAGCCACCGCGAATTGATAAGCATAGAGGATGCAAAGGAAATAGCTGAAAGAATTGGCTATCCTGTTATGCTTAAACCCAAACGTGGTGGTGGCGGCAGAGGCATTAAAAAATTTACAAGCTCCGAAGAATTAACAAAAGATTCTTTTGAAAAAGTTAAAGCCGATGCAAAGAAATATTTCCGTGATGATTCTATCTATATGGAAGTTTTCTTCGACAAAATCCGTCATATAGAAGTACAAATAATGGGCGGTTGCGATGAAAACGGAGTATATCATGCAAAACCTTTGGGCGTACGCAACTGTACAATACAAAGAAATCATCAGAAAATTATTGAAGAAGCCTCTCCTCTACTATTATCAAAAGACAAACTTAGCCAAATAGAAAACTATGCGGTAAGTTTAATAAATCAAATTGAAATCATCGGGCTTTGCACAGTTGAATTTGTTGTAAATATGGCAGACGGACGGTTTTATTTCAGCGAGATAAATGCACGAATCCAAGTTGAGAAAAGACCGACGGAAATGATCTTCGGAATAGACTTGGTAAAAATTCAATTTGATTTGATAAGGGGTTCTCCCCTTAATCTTGTACGGGAACATATTCCCGAACCAGAAGGATATGCTATAGAGTTTCGAATTAATGCAGAAGGATGGAAAAAGGAAGAAAAGTGTTTTATGTCTTCGGTAGACACAGTTACAAAATTTTCACCACCTACTGGT
>JQDQ01000005.1 GCA_000747625.2 Smithella sp. SCADC | reverse complement strand
TATACTGCCTGCGGGGTTACTGCCGCTGGCGCACCCCGGCGGTATGGGCGCCGATTTTGCCTCCGGACTCAAACGCAGCGCCATTTTCATCACGGCAATTTTACCGCTCGGGCTTGCTTTTCTGCTGGGGATGCAGGGTTTTGTTGCTGTCCTTACCGCCTTGATTGCTGCTGCGGCTGTTCTGGGGCTGTCTTACAGGCGCATCGGCGGCGTGACGGGCGATGTGCTCGGCATGTTGGTCGAAGTGACGGAAACGGTAATTTTACTGAGCTTTGTTTTTAGAACAAGGGGTTGCAACCCCTTGTTCTAATGGGTGTAAGACAAAGTTTTTGAGGAACGAAATGAACCAATATCCTTTTCGTCTGGGCACAACTTCCTATATTATTCCGGCGGAGATTTTACCCAATGTTCGATACCTGGCGGGGAAAGTGCAAGATGTGGAACTGGTTCTGTTTG
Organism: Smithella sp. SCADC; assembly: GCA_000747625.2. Classification (GTDB taxonomy): domain Bacteria; phylum Desulfobacterota; class Syntrophia; order Syntrophales; family Smithellaceae; genus Smithella. Next base: position 2,070 of record JQDQ01000005.1, on the reverse strand, counting down.
AAGTTGAAGAAGGTTCAGGCAATCTGCCCAACAGTAAACAGATTGCGGAACTATGCAATATAGCTGCCGATAATGATCTGACTTATACTGTCCACCTGCCGCTGGATTTGCGATTGGCAGACGATGGTTCGCCACTCCATACTTCGCTCGAAAAAGCTAAGCGCGTGATTGACTGTACCCGGGAATTGGATCCATGGGCTTACGTTTTGCACCTGGATGGGAAATCTGTTCGTGGCGGTGCCGTAACTAAAGTCATGCGGCATTGGCAGGATAATGCCGTGCGATCGCTGGAAATTGTCGGTAGATGGGCAGGCGACTTGAAGAAACTGGCCGTTGAAAACATAGAGGGATATCCATTGAATTTCTATGAGCCGGTATTGGAACAGATTGCGGTCAGCCGCGCAGTTGATATAGGTCACCTCTGGCTTGATCATAATGATCCTGTTGCGTATTTACGCAAAGCCCTGCCGCGCACAAGTGTAATTCACATTCACGGCATCGACGGGCGTGACCACAAATCTCTGGCACATGTGCCGGCTGAAAAATTGCATGCCGTATTCGATGAACTTGTACGCGCCAAATATCAAGGTGTCTTGACTATAGAGGTATTTTCCGAAGATGATTTTCTAACATCATGTGCGGCAATAAAAGCAATTATGAAAGAAAAAACATTTTTTCCGGCTTAGCTTGTGCCGGATAAAATAATATCGGTATAAGGAAAACATATATGAATCCTGAAATTCCCGTAAGCGGAATAACTCTCATTTTAGGCGGCGCTCGCAGTGGAAAAAGCTCATTTGCCGAAAATATAGCGCGCGAAATAGGGCACGCCGTTCTTTTTATTGCCACGGCCACAGCCGGCGATAACGAAATGGCTGAGCGTATTCGCCAACATCAAGCTTCGCGGCCTGCCGGATGGCAAACTTTAGAAATTCCTTACAATCTTGGTAATCACCTTGCCTCTCCAGTTGCACCTGTTGTGATTGTAGATTGCATAACTTTGCTGGTTAGCAATATACTCGTATCGTTGCCGGAAAACACTTCCGACGAAGTTGTCCTGGATAAAATCTGTACAGAGATTGATGAACTTATTGCAGCACAGGCAAGACTTGGCGGACAATGGTTAATCGTTTCCAACGAAGTAGGCTTGGGCCTTGTTCCACCTTATTCATTGGGTCGCGTTTACCGTGATGCGCTGGGCCGGGCCAATCAAGCGTTGGCGCGTGCAGCGGGGCGTGTCATTCTTATGGTTGCTGGAATTCCGGTGGTGGTCAAATAGCAGCTAAGAAGGTAGAGGCTGATATTGAAATCTTCCCGGATAACTTCCTGTGAAATTAATTACTTAAAAATAGAGAAGGTTTCTTTTTAAATCATTTTTATAGATTTAAAATTCTTTTTCAGTTAAGTTAATCGCCATGACAGCAAAATGGCTTTTGGTGGATACGCCTAAAAAATTACAGCGTGCCGTTAATGATTTTGAGCAAGCGAATGTTTTAAGCATCGATACAGAATATGATTCATTCCGGTATTTTAGAGAAAAACTCTGTCTGATTCAAATTCATGCCAATCACACAACCTATGTTTTTGATCCCCTGGATAATCTGAATTTGTCTTTTCTGGGCAGATATTTTGATAACCGGCACATTGTCAAGATTTTGCATGCGGCAGATAACGATATCCGCCTTCTGAAGCGGGATTATAGATTTAGTTTCAGAAATATTTTCGATACTCATCGGGCGGCGTTTCTTTTAGGTTTTCAACAACTTTCGCTGGAAAAAATGATTAAAGAGTTTGCCGGTGTGGAATTGAAAAAAGACAAAAAAATGCAGCGATCACGCTGGGACAACCGGCCATTGACGGAAGAGCAACTTCAATATGCAGTTCAGGATGTTATATATCTTCCAACGCTTTATGAAAAACAATTCATGGAATTGAGCAGAAGAGATTTAAAAGATTCCGCCGCAGAAGCTTTTGCAAGAATTGCCGGGACAAATTGGAAGGAAAAAAGAATAGATAGACAAGGACACACAAGGATTAATGGCTACAATTCTTTGAATCAAAAACAAAAAG
>JQDQ01000004.1 GCA_000747625.2 Smithella sp. SCADC | reverse complement strand
GCAAAAAAAGACTTCTTTATCAATTTATACAAAAAAATTCTGGCGCCATCCAAAACTGTTCTTCAGAAAGATTTTACTTTTTCCGGATACAGTTACAACGATGTGTTGGAATTGGCCGCCGGCCTTAAAAAAACTTTGGCGCATCACGGCACAGAAAAAACTCTTTGCCTCTGCACTACAAACAAAGCGGTTACCGCCGCTTGCGTACTGGCCTCACTGGCCGGGGCCTGTCAACTAATACTGCCTTATTCCTTGTCTGCTCATGCGCTTACGGAAATGTATGATGCTGTAGGTTTTGACTTTGCCATTGCCGATCAGCCGGAAGAAATGCCGGTGGGTGTAAAAGTAATAACACCGGTTACCTCTGCAATAGAAACCATTAAATCTGAGTTACTGCGCGATCCGGACAAACCATTTTTACGTCTTTTCACCGGCGGTTCAACCGGCAAACCGAAAGTCTGGTCTAAAACTCCACGAAATCTATTAGCGGAAGCTTTTTATTTGCAAAAAAAATTTGCTCTGTCGGACAAAGACCTTTTTGTAGCCACTCTTCCGCCTTATCATATTTATGGGTTGCTTTTTTCCGTTCTGGTTCCCTTTGTCGCTCATGCGCAGGTACTGCCGGATATTTATACCTTCCCGCAGGAAATTATTTCCACGATCAATAAACATAAAGCTTCTGTCCTGGTCAGCGTGCCCATTCATTACCGCGCCCTGAAAGTTGAGAATTTATCCGCTCCTTCACTCAAGATCGCGTTTTCTTCTTCCGGTGTTCTGAATCGTTCCGATGGTTTGTATTTCCTAAAAAAAACGGGAGTGGGAATTACGGAAATCTACGGTTCCACGGAAACAGGCGGCATTGCTGCGCGCTGTATCAGTGAGTATACGGATAGCTGGAAGGCTTTTGATGTTGTATCATGGAAGTTGATTGGCAGCAGGTTGTCTGTTAAATCCGATTTTGCATCGTCGGAAATGGAACGCGATGCCGAAGGCTTCTGCCTGACTGGTGATGATGCATGTGAAGACAAGAATAGCCGTTTTGTTCTTTTGGGCAGAGCAGACGGCATTGTCAAAGTCGCCGGAAAAAGAGTTGATCTTCTTGATGTCCAGAATAAAATAAAAACATTGCCTACAGTCAGCGACGCTGTTGTTGTGGCGATGCCTACGGAGAAAGGAAGGGAAAGCGTAATTGCGGCAGTCGTTGCCTGCGACTTGACCGAAACCCACGCATTAAAATTGTTTCCTCAATAGCCAGAACAGCCACCGGTAAAGTTGACCGCCGCCGGATTGAACAATCCTTTTTGGACAACAAAAAGCCAGCTTAGATCATCATGCTGCCGTTTCCACATTATCTTTTATATTTGCCCATCACCTGCGCTTCCGCCAGCACGTGTCCCTTTATTGCTGCGAGTAAATCTTCTTTTGTTAATCCCGCTTTAAGATTCAGCATAGCATCCAAAGCATACAACTTAAAATAATAACGATGCGTGCCACCCGGAGGACAAGGGCCGTCATAGCCATAATTCCCGTAAGAATTTTTGCCATTTTTCCCTGTCCCCGCGATTTCCTCTTGCCGGGACACATTTTCCGGCAGAGAATTAATGTTTGCCGGTATATCGTAGAGTACCCAGTGTATCCAAGTACCTACAGGCGCGTCGGGATCATCGCAGATGAGCGCAAAACTTTTAGTTTCTTTTGGCGCACCGCTCCAGGAAAGTGACGGCGAAATATTTTGATTTTCATAGGCGTACGTAGCCGGAAGCATATCTTCATGTTTAAACGACGAACTTGTTATTTCCATAATATCCCCTCCTTTTATTTTAGCATCAATTTTATTCTTGCTCGTTTTTGAACAACTGATATAAATTTAATGTAACATTCTAACCGAAGGTTATCGAGCAGTCAATAACTCTTATGAACCAGATTGACACTTATAATTCCTGTGGTATCATTACTACATTAATTGATGGGCAAATGATTGATACATGTCCGGCGCCGCCACTGAAATTAACTTCTGACGCACTGGGACAGCGATACGGGCTCGATTTGCAATCGTTGGAGAAAATATGCGGCAGGGTCAGGGGACAGTTTGGAGAAATGGGAAATGTTTTTCAACTTACGCCGGATGGTTTTGTTGCCTATCTTCATTACCGTATTTGTGTTTCTAAAGCCATTTGACAACAGGTTTTCGACTCATAAAAATTATTAATCGCCAAATCAAAACAGGTATTGTTAATTAATATAAAAATAAGGAGGGATTGCCATGATCCGCGCCTTTGTCAATCCCATACGTTTTTATCCGGATAACTCGGGATATTTTTATAATAATCATTTCATCAATTGCCGGACGCTTGTGCAGATACGTTGCACGTTGGGAAGAACCTGATCTTCCAAATTACGGCTATAAGGGATGGTTGTCTGAGTGCAGACACGGGCGTATTTGCAGGCAATGCCAGCCTCCAAAATGATCGCTGACAATTCACCCGAAAGACCAAAACTCTCATAATCTTCATCAACCACTAAAAGACGTCCGGTTTTCTTGACTTCTTTGCAGATTGCCGTTTTGTCCAACGGAGAGACGGTTCGCAAATCCAGCACGCCCGCTGAAATTCTTTCAGTCTCCAGAGTTTTTGCGGCTTCCAGAGCGCGGTGCACGCTTAGTCCTAAACTGATAATTGTTACATCGCTTCCTCCCCGGCGAAGAGCGGCTTCACCGATGGGAATTGGTTCCCATTTGGACGGCACTTCTCCCTTTGTTCCCTCGGCAGGGATGTCAAACTGAACGGTTTCTCGCGCTCCTGATCCCAGGAACTCCAGCCATGTCTCTGAAAGAAGTTTATGCTCGAGGATAATAACAGGACCATCATGTTTTAATGCTGCCAGCATCAGGCCACCGGCATCAGCGGGCGTAGACGGAACAATTACTGTCAGTCCCGGAATATGCGCCAGCATACCCCACAAAGATTGTTCATGCTGACCGCCGTCGCCGTATCCTCCGCCGCAAGGGGCGCGCACTACAACAGGAGCCGTCCATTTGCCTCCAGAAAAGGCTTCAATTTTAGAAGCATGGTTAAGCAAAGCGTCCATGCACACACCGAGAAAATCGACCATATACATTTCCACAACCGGACGTAATCCAGCCATGGCGGCGGCTACTCCTGCCCCTAAAAAAGCGCTTTCGCTGATTGGCGTTGCCCTCACACGTTTAGGTCCAAAGCGCACCAGAAGGTCACGCCTGAGCAGCGGAATATCTTCGCCAAAGACAACAATGTTAGGATCTTCAGCCATAGCCTGGGCAAGAGCGTCATCAGCAGCCTGTATGAAAGACATTGTTTTCATTACGGCACCTCCCCAAGTACGGTTGCCAAAATATTATTTATATCTTTTTCCATTTGGTCTTCCATTTCTTTCAGTCTTGTCGGCTCTGATTGTAAGGACACGCGGGTGCGAGTAATCGGGTCATTGTTCGGATCACGTCGCGGGTCGCGCAATGTTGAGATAACGGAAGACATAACATTTTTTAAACCGGCAATTCGCTCGCGTACAGCAGCACCGTCAAATCGCAGGATTGACTTTGTAAGGCCGATGGCAATTTTCGGCATTTCTTTTAAAGGATCTCGTACGATTCTTATCGGTTGAAATCCCAGAAAATGGCCTTCGAAGTGAACACATTTGGCATGGAGAAAAATTGGCCCCTGATCTGAACGGATGCGTTCAATCGCTTTTCCTGCAGCTTCCCACATCTTCGAGACATCGCATCCGTCAATATCAACCGCGGGGACTCCCAGTCCACGCACCCGCTCATTCAGATCTCCGCCGGTCGAACTTTCTGCTTTGGTGGTTATGCCCCATCCGTCGTCCTTGCAGACAAACAATACCGGCAGTTTCCAAACCGCAGCCAGGTTCATCGACTCCATCAACATCCCCTGATTCATGGCACCATCACCAAAAAAGGCAACAGCAATTGCTCCCGAACGCAAGCATTGAGCTGCCAGGGCAAAACCCGCAGCAGCCGGTCCTTCGGAGCCCACGATTCCCGAGGATGCGGACAGATGTTCTTTAGAAAATAGATGCATATGCCCGCCCATGCCGCCGCAAAGGCCGTCTTTGTAACCAAGAAATTCGCGAAGAAGTGGCACAGGTTCTATGCCGCGCATGAGCATTGCCGCAGTGCCGCGATGATCCAAAGCCATGGCATCGCCGTCTTTGAGGTGGGAAACGACACCGGCGATAATTGCTTCTTCGCCTGTTCCAAGGTGCATCTCCCCGGAGATCAAACCCTCGTGCCAGAGTTTGGCTGTGGCTTCTTCGAACAAGCGGGACTTAAGCATGAGTGAATAAAGAGACCATAAATCGGGTGACATAATTATCTCTCTTTCGTCGTAAATTAACGGCTAAGGTTTAATATATGCCCAATTGGCTTTTCCGGAACGTTTGCGCGATTTTACTTCTTTTCATTAAAAGTGTAAATAGAAAAAATATTTCATGAAAAAAATGGATAACCATTTAAGCTGACGAAGCCATACGTACAAGAGAAATTTTACAGGAATTGGGATTTTTGGAACGAAAAGCTCACCCGGAGCGGCCCAGCGGGCCGCGATCGGGTTGATTGCCTGGTGTACGCCCGGCAGGGGCGTGAACTTATGGGGTGTAAGTCCCCTATACATGAATCCTGTTAATGTTAAAAGTAGTTGGACATTAACAAAAGTATTAGCCGAAGGCAAGGGCGAAATCGTGAGAGATCGTCCGAAGGAAGCCGGAGTGCAAAACTATGAGCCAACGAACAGAAACAGCATACAAGGCTGAGTTTCCGGGCAAGTTA
>JQDQ01000003.1 GCA_000747625.2 Smithella sp. SCADC | reverse complement strand
ATACAGCGCCCCATTTGGGAGTAAGCAGGATTAATTAAAATAATTAGAAGGGACTTTATTATGGAACAGAATAAAACTATAACATTCAAAGATTTTGTTGCAATAGTCAAAAGGAGGCGATGGGCGCTCATCGTGCCGGCGCTTGCCGTTTTTCTCTTGTCGGTAGTCGTCATCATGGTTTGGGAACCCGTTTACCGTTCCACGTCCACCATTCTGATCGAAGAGCAGGAAATCCCCCGGGAATACGTCATGGCCACGGTGACAAGCTATGCCGAACAGCGCCTGCAAAGCATCAACCAGCGGATCATGAGTTCCTCGCGCCTTCTCGAGATCATCAACCGTTTCAATCTTTATGCGGATAAACGAAACCGGTTTACGACCGAGGAGATCGTCGAGAACATGCGAAAAAAAGATATTAAGTTCTCGACGATTACCGCGGATATAGTCGATCCCCGGTCAGGAGTAGTAAAACCGGCAACCATTGCTTTTTCGCTGTCTTATGAAGGAAAAAATCCGCTGGTCGTCCAGCAGGTCGCCAATGTTCTCGCTTCACTCTATCTTGAGGAGAATATCAGGGTTGTCCAGCAGCAGACAACAAGCACCTCGAAATTTCTTGAGGATGAGATGAAAGATGTCCAGGCCCAACTGGTTGAATTAGAGAAAAAAATTGCTGTCTATAAAGAAAAGAATCCGCGTTCCCTTCCCGAACTCCTCCAGTACAATCTTCAAACCCTGGATTGGACCGACAGGAATTATGAGCAATTCAATGACCAGCTCCGTACTCTTAAGGAGAAGGAGAGCTATCTGCAGAGTCAACTGGCGAGCATGTTGCCTCAGGCGGAACTTTTGAAGGAACTCCGGGCGAAACTTATCAGCCTTAAGTCAAAGTATTCTGACGAATATCCTGATGTGAAAAAAACGAAAGCGGAAATAGCGGAGCTTGAAAAAAAGAGTGATTCTGAAGACGTCCAGACAAACGTCCCGAAAAAACAAGACAACCCGGCCTATGTAGCGCTTGACGCGCAACTGGCCAGCACACAATCGGAAATCAGTTCGGTCAAGCGTCAGCTTGAGGACGCAAAAAAGAAGAGGACCGATTACAGCCGAAGGTTGGAGGCGTCCCCGAGGGTGGAGGAAGGTTATAAAAACCTGTTAGTGGAAAGAAACAACACCCAGCTAAAGTACGATGATCTCATGAAAAAATTTATGGAAGCCAGGGTGGCTCACGGGCTGGAAAAGGGACAAATGGGAGAACGCTTCACTTTGATTGATCCGGCCAGGCTTCCGGAAAAACCGGTCATACCGAATCGTCCCGCAATTCTTCTGATAGGACTTTTCCTGGGGATCGGCGCAGGTGTGGGAACAGCATCTCTGCAAGAGACTACTGATAAATCAGTGCGTTGTTCGGAAGACCTTGCAACAAATTTTCCTTTTCCTGTCCTTGCTGAAATACCGGAAATTATCACATTACAGGATGAACGGCGCAGAAAGAGGCGTTTAAAGATAATAGCCGGTGTTGTTATTCTCTCGCTGGTAATTGTTGTTATGATTGTCCATTTCCTTGTGATGGATCTGGATGTTCTGTGGGCGCGTCTCTCAAGATATTTGGCATTATAAAAAGCAGGTTGAAAAGGATGGTTCAATGATAGGCAAAATCAAAGAAAAAATATCGCGTTATAAAAAAGGCAAAAAAGATGCAGAGAAAAAGGAGCCAGATTTAACTTCGCGGGTAAAAACTGCTGAAGAGAATAAAGAGCGGCAGGGATGGATTTCGCCAAACTATTCCCAGTCCAAGCGTGTTTATCTGGATCCCGGACTCATCGCAGAAAACCGTTGTTTCGCACATCTGGACAATGTTCCGGAGATGGAAGCATACCGGGTACTGCGGACGCAGATCATGCAGCGGACCCGGGGAACCGGTTGCAACACGATCATGGTTACCAGCGCCCTGCCCGGTGAGGGAAAAACAATTACAGCCATTAATCTCGCTTTCACTTTTGCCCGTGAGTTCCAGCATACGGTGCTGCTGGTTGATGGTGATTTGAGAAAACAAAATATCCATAAATATCTGGGATACGCCGGTGACAGGGGATTGATAGATTATCTGGCAGATAGCGCCCCTTTGCCCGAACTCATCAAATGGTCGGGAATCGAAAAAATTACACTCATTTCCGGGGGGCGTTCTTGTCAGGAAAGCGCAGAGATGCTGGGATCGCCACGTATGAAGGAACTTGTGTCCGAAATGAAAAGCCGCTACCACGAACGGTATATTATCTTCGATGTCCCTCCAGTTCTTTCCGGAGCCGATGCTCTGACTTTTTATCCTCTTGTTGACTATATCATTGTTGTGGTTCAGGCCGGGAAAACATCGATGGACGATGTCAAAAAAGCTGTCCAGTTTCTTCCGCAGGAGAAGATTCTCGGCTTTGCGCTGAACCGTTGTTTAACGTCGTCACAATCCGAACCTTATGGACAATGATTTAGTGCTTCAGGTGAACAAAATGGCTGAAGCGGGAATGGTTAAGACCCACGCCCAGATAATGTTTCCGGCAACGCCCCAGCGCACGGCTGATAGCCTTTTAGTGGCGCCGACACCAACGATAGCTCCGGTTATTGTGTGAGTCGTGCTGACGGGTATTCCGGCAATAGATGCGCCAATAATGGAACAGGCGGCGGCAGTTTCAGCGCTAAAACCGCCAATAGGCTGGAGTTTGGTAATTCTCCCGGATATAAAGGTGAGATAATGTGGCACCGCCGGAAAAACAGACGACAAACGGAGAAAATAAATGTGGTATATCCTTCTACATCTGCACTTTCATAGATAAGCGTCCAAGGTGCTTCATTTTTTATATGCCGTACATCTTGCTCTGAAAAAAGTGGAATTTTGGGAATATCATCTTCCATAAAGGGCGAAATTGAAATTCCTGTATCATCAAATGAATAAAGATTGATTCCTTTTAAATCAAACCAAAACAGAGGCATTGAAATTCGCATTTTACAACCTCAGAGAGAAACACTTAACGGGCTCTTCAGCGGGCGCGGTTTTTTGCGATCCGCTGAAAGAGCTTGGTTATGCCACATCATTGGTTAGCATATGGGATACGTTTTGAAATCTTTTTAAAGCAGTTTTCTTTTTCATATTTATCTTTGATTTTACAAAAGTCATTAAATACCTGTTCCGCTCTCGTCTGATCGCAGATGGGGAAAAGTTGTTCGAGAAAATTTTGTCGATCAACGTCGTTACTTGGTATAGTCCTCAAGGCAGAGACTAACACATTCCTTACAATTGTTTCAAAATCGGCGATATTCTTTAAGATGTCCCTTTGCTTAGAGTCTATTTTGCTGCCATGTACTACAGTTGAACGAACTCCGTAAAAATCTCTGAGCAAACGCTTTTGAGCGTCTAATTCAATACCATTGATTAATTTAACAGCACGCTCTCGCAACCGCCTTCCGACGAAATCCGACTCAGGCACTAAAGTAGCTTCTAATGCTGTCATGTAGTCAACGATACGATAAAGTTGATCATGGGCTGGATTATGCTCCTTTCCACCTCCGTACAGGAAAAAACGCCGAGCTGTTTGGAACCATGTTGAGGACCAATTTTCTTGGGATACGATCTCCGAAGCAAATGCATCGAAACTGGAACACTCTTCAATATTGAGTTCATATCTCTGAGTTGTGGTTGTGGATACCATTACGGGATAGGGTAACTGGCAGGAAAGATTGCCATCAGCTTTTTCGATGCAGGGCTGTACAAAGAAAAGATCACCAGTTTTATAAAGCCTTAAAAGCAATAAGGTACCTTCAACATCAAAAGGAATCCTGTCTTCAATATCTTCATATTGCCTTTTGTAAATCCAGTCACCATAGGAAACCCATGCTTTTGAAAATAGACGTTGAGCCTCTTTTAAAGTGCTATTGTCACCACAACTGATTTTTGATAGTCGAAATTTATTGAAAATAAGTTGATCAGAATTTGAATTGAGCTTTTTTACGAGAGCAAAACTATTAAGCATTTTGTGTTCTCACTCAAGCATCATTTTTTGGCATAACGCAGAGCATGAGGGGCGGCGGCCATGAGATTGCCCCTAAACCACAGACAAATTTCCGCCGTCCGCCTCGATGCGATTGTGTACGCCCGGCATGGGCGTGAACTTATGGGGTGTAAGTCCCCTATACGTGAATCCTGTTAATGTTAAAAGTAGTTGGACATTAACAAAAGTATTAGCCGAAGGCAAGGGCGAAATCGTGAGAGATCGTCCGAAGGAAGCCGGAGTGCAAAACTATGAGCCAACGAACAGAAACAGCATACAAGGCTGAGTTTCCGGGCAAGTCA
>JQDQ01000002.1 GCA_000747625.2 Smithella sp. SCADC | reverse complement strand
CCAGCGGGGGACATTACAGCGAGAAACCATAGACAAATGAACAAGAAGCAACTTCCACCCCCTGCCCCCGCCAGCGGGGGACATTACTCATGAGGAACAATGGTCTCCCTGTATATTTTCCATCCTTCGTCTATTTTTTTTAGACTTAATGACTTTTTAACTGTATCGTTGAGTACTGAGGAGCTGTAATATTGAGTAAAGATTGCCGTAGCAAGAGAAGTTTTTTCATCTGCTGATATTTTCAAATTTTCAATTCTGATGTTTATATCTTTACTTCTCTGGCGCACATTGGTTTTATAAGTTATCCAGGCATTCAGATCCATCCCTTTTGATTGAAAATCAGGCATATAGCAACTGCGGTAGGTTTGCATATCTCCCGATTGCCAACTCGCCAACCATTTGTTTATTAAATTTTGGACATCTTCTTCGGGAGCAGGTTTTGTTTTATCTTGATCACCGCTGATTGGAGCCGGGCTTTCGGTCACAGCGGGCACTGGTGCAGGAGTGGGAACGGGTGCGGGTACCGGAGCAACGGGTTCTTCAACTTTAGGTGGAACAACAGTTTCCTGCGGAGCGGCATGTTCTTCAACTTTTATCTCAGCAGCTTTCGGTGCAGGTTGTTCTTCAACTTTGGCGACAGCAGGTTCGGGGGCCGTAGCAACGGCCTCCTTCTCAACAGCAGGTTCCTCAACTCTGGCAGACGCCATCTGCTTCCTTTCTCCTCCGAAAGAGAAACAAATTCCGAAGGTGACAAGTAAATCGTTATATCTTTCATTAAAAGGAATTACATGACGAACATCGGCTCGCAGAGCAATATCGTCCGTTATGAAAATTTTCAGACCGGCGCCATAATCAACAGCAAATTTATTTGTCCTGTATTCTTCAGGATAACTGTAATGAATTCCTCCGATGCCTATTGCCAGAAACGGCACAATACGGCCCTCCGGCATCAAATGCAAGATGCCTTCAACACCGTAGCCATATACGTTTTGCCAGGGTTCGTCGGGTACATTTTGAATTTCAGTTGGAATATAATTAAAAAATCCTTCTACGCCAAAATATTTTGTAAAATTATAACCGGCGCGCAAACCGACGGTATAAGAATCTTTGAGGTTCTCATTGCCTTCAAAGATATAACCTCCGATAAAGGGAGTCACTGAAAAAGAACCAGCCTTGACCTCCGCCTGTGCTGCTGTGACGATAGCCATCAGCACCATGACAACTGTTAACATGAAAATTTTTTTCATAATATTCTCCATATTTTATTGAAACATCTAAACAAAGAAATTTTTTGTTTTCTACATATACAATGTCTATTATATAGTCAAACAAAAAGGGAGCCGCTGTTAAGCAGACTCCCTTTTGGATTTTCTGGCGGGGCCAAGGGGACTTGAACCCCTGCCCTCCGGCGTGACAGGCCGGCGTTATAACCAACTTAACTATGACCCCGAAAAATTCATTTCACTTTTATTTTCATTTTTTCAAATTTGCATTAATGGTAGGCGGGACAGGGATCGAACCTGTGACATCCACGGTGTAAGCGTGGCGCTCTCCCGGCTGAGCTACCCGCCCCTAAACCATCAAAAACGCTTTGTGCTTCTAGCAACATTGAAATGCCTTGTCAAGCTGTAAAAGCACGAAAAAACATTTTAATTCACAGCTTGGGAACTCACCGGCACACCTGCTGTAAGTACTGCGCTGGTATTTTCTTCATCCTGCAGAAAAGCAATTTTCAGCACTTCATCGATATGCTCAACAAAAATAATCTTTAGCGCTTTTTGCACATTGTGCGGAACTTCCGCCAGATCTTTTTCATTATCTTTCGGAATTATCACCATTTTTATATTACCCCGGTGAGCGGCAAGGAGTTTTTCTTTGAGACCTCCGATAGGTAAAACTCTGCCTCTTAATGTAATTTCACCGGTCATGGCCAGATCGGCACGCACTTTTTTCTTCATCAGCGCGGAGGCAATGGAAGTAGCCATAGCAATGCCCGCGGATGGACCATCTTTGGGAATCGCTCCTTCCGGCACATGCACATGAATATCAATTTCCTTATAAAAATTCTTTTCCAGTCCGAATTGTTCGGCACGGGCACGAATATAGCTCAAGGCAGCCTGAACGGATTCCTGCATGACATCGCCTAATTTCCCGGTCATTGTCATCTTGCCGGTGCCTTCCATAACGGAAGCTTCAATAGCCAGAAGTTCTCCGCCAACTTCCGTCCAGGCGAGTCCTGTAGTCAAACCGATTTTATCTTTTCCTTCTATTTCACCATGATGATATTTGGAAACTCCCAAATATTTGGAAAGGGACTTGGACGTGATAATCATTTTTTTCTTATTATCATTATTATTGACTATCTCTTTGGCAACTTTACGGCAAACGGAAGCAATTTCACGATCCAAATTACGCACACCGGCTTCCCGCGTATATTGACGAATAATTTTGAGGAAGGCCCCTTTCGTAAATTCCACATTGTCATTTGTCAGACCATTAGCTTCTGTTTGTTTCGCGATCAAAAACTTTTTCGCGATTTGCACTTTCTCCGGTTCAGTGTAACCGGCAATCCTGATTACTTCCATCCTGTCCTGCAACGGGGCGGGTATTGTCTGCAACACGTTTGCTGTCGTAATAAACATGATTTCCGATAAATCATAATCGAGATCAAGATAATTATCACTAAAGGCAAAGTTTTGCTCCGGATCAAGAACTTCCAGCAGTGCGGATGATGGATCGCCTCTGAAATCAGAACTGAGTTTATCTACTTCATCCAGACAAAAAACAGGATTGTTGGAACCGGCTTTTTTCAGCATCTGAATAATCTTACCCGGCATTGCTCCGATATAGGTTCGACGATGGCCGCGAATCTCGGCTTCATCGTGAACGCCACCCAGAGACATGCGCACAAATTTTCTATTCGTGGCTCTGGCCACTGACTTGGCGATAGATGTTTTTCCCACGCCGGGCGGGCCCACCAGACACAAAATTGAACCTTTATTTTTCTTTACCAGCGTCTGCACGGCCAGGTATTCGATAATACGTTCCTTGACGCTCTTTAATCCATAATGATCTTCTTCAAGAATTGTTTCGGATTCTTTCAGCGTGTATTTGTTTTCAGTTTTTTCCGCCCAGGGCATATCCAATATCCAGTCAATATAATTTCTGACTACCGTAGCTTCCGCGGACATGGGAGTCATCATTTGTAATTTTTTAATTTCATGCCGGACTTTTTTCACGGCCTCTTCCGACATTTTCTTCTGCTTCAAGCGTTTTTCCAACTCTGCTATCTCATTGGAAAAATCATCTTTTTCTCCCATTTCTTTCTGAATAGCCCGCATCTGTTCGTTCAGATAGTAATCCTTTTGCGTCTTTTCCATCTGTTTCTTGACGCGCCGCTTGATTTTTTCTTCAACCTGCAGGATTTCGATTTCAGAGAGCATCAACGAATAAATCGTTTCCAGACGTTCACCAACGTCAAATATCTCGATAATTTTTTGTTTATCTTCCAGCTTCACATTGAGATGGGTAATAACAACATCAGAGAGTTTCGAGGCATCTTCAATAACAGCTATTGTTCCGATCATTTCGAGATGGATTTTTTTACTCAGCTTCAGATAAAGCTCGAAAGATTCCTTAACGCTGCGCATCAGAGCCTGTTTTTTTACATCATTTTGATCATTAATTTCCTCTATTTCATTCACCTTAACCAGGAAAAAATCATTATTAGGCAAATATTCTTTGATGACTCCACGGGTCTTCCCCTCAACAAGCACCTTTACGGTCCCATCAGGCAGACGCAAAAGTTGAATAATAATGCCAATTGTGCCGACATTATAAATATGTTCCTGCGCCGGATCGTCTTCCCTGGCATTTTTCTGGGCAACCATAAAAATACTTTTTTCATATTGCATTGCCAATTCCAGCGCGGCAATGGATTTTTCGCGCCCCACAAACAACGGCACAATCATATGTGGAAACATCACAACATCTCTCAGGGGTAAGAGCGGAATTACAATTGTTTTATCATGATCATCGATTTTCTTTTCGTCAAACATGTTTTTTCCTGTATATTTCTCAAGCAGACTCAGACTTGGTTTCATAAATTAAAATTGGTTTTTCTTCTTTTAATACGACTTCTTCACTAATGACACATTCTTTAATATCATCCTGCGACGGAATATCATACATGATTTCCAGCATGGTATTTTCCAGAATGGATCGCAAGCCCCGCGCGCCGGATTTTCTTTCCATGGATAACTTGGCAACAGCTCTCAGCGCTCCGTCTGTAAATTTTAAAGCTACATTTTCCAGAGCAAATAATTTTTTGTATTGTTTAATAATAGCATCTTTCGGTTCCACTAATATTCGAATTAAAGTGGCTTCCTCCAATTCATCCAGAGTTGCTATGACGGGCAAACGACCGATAAATTCCGGTATCAATCCAAATTTCAATAAATCTTCCGACCTTACTTCAGCAAGCAATTCACCAACTCTCTTTTCTTTCTTGCTTTTGATTTCAGCGCCGAAGCCCATTGTATTAGCGCCCAGTCGCCTGGAAATGATGTTTTCCAGGTCATTAAAAGCGCCGCCACAGATAAATAAAATATTCGTTGTGTCTACCTGAATAAATTCCTGTTGAGGGTGTTTACGGCCTCCTTTGGGCGGAATGTTGGCCATTGTTCCTTCCATAATTTTCAACAGAGCCTGCTGCACTCCTTCACCGGAGACATCTCTGGTGATGGAAGGATTCCCTGACTTCTTGGCAATTTTATCTATCTCATCAATATAAACGATGCCTTTCGATGCTCTGGTAACATCATAATCCGCATTTTGCAGCAAACTTAAAATAATGTTTTCTACATCTTCTCCGACATATCCGGCTTCCGTTAAAGTTGTCGCGTCGGCAATTGTAAAAGGA
Source organism: Smithella sp. SCADC (assembly GCA_000747625.2). Lineage (GTDB taxonomy): Bacteria > Desulfobacterota > Syntrophia > Syntrophales > Smithellaceae > Smithella. The sequence goes on along the minus strand of JQDQ01000002.1, from coordinate 36,254 downwards.
ACATTGAGAAATTTTGCCAGAGTTTTGGCCAGCAAAGTTTTACCGGAGCCGGTGGGCCCGATTAAAAGCACATTGCTTTTCTGAATTTCTATTCCGTCGGGTTCAACATGGGAAAATAATCTTTTATAATGATTATAGACGGCAACCGACAATATCTTTTTCGTTTTCTCCTGACCGATAACGTATTGATCCAGGAATTTCTTGATTTCTTTCGGATTGGGTAAACCTTTTTGGGAATCTTTTTCTACAAGGTTATCGTCCTCTTCCTCAACAATATACCGGCAAAGTTCAATGCACTCATCGCAAATATAGGCTGTCGGACCGGCAACCAGTTTCCGTACTTCACTTTGCATCTTCCCACAAAAAGAACAAAAAAGCATGCCTTGTCCCGTTCGGTTATTTTTGCTTTTTTTTATCATTTAATTCTCCTTTTTGTTTGAGTTGGCTGAAGTTTCCGGTTTTCGAATTATAATTTCATCGATTAAACCGTATTCTTTAGCTTGTTCACTCGTCATAAAATAATCCCGTTCCGTATCGTTCGTAATCCTGGAAAGCGGCTGTCCCGTTAATGCGGCCAAAATTTTGTTTAACTCGTCTTTTAACCTCAATATTTCTTTTGCCTGAATATCAATATCCGTTGCTTGTCCCTGAAAGCCTCCCAATGGCTGATGGATTAAAATTCTCGAATGAGGCAGAGCAAATCGTTTTTTCTTTTCTCCGGCTGCTAAAAGTATTGCAGCCATACTTGCTGATTGCCCCATACAAACGGTTGAAACCGGTGATTTAATGTACTGCATTGTATCAAAAATAGCCATACCCGAACTTACAGAGCCACCGGGGGAATTTAAATAGAAGAAGATTTCCTTGTCCGGATTGTCGGCCTCCAGATACAACATTTGAGCGACAATTAAATTAGCGACATTATCATCAATCGCTGTGCCCAGAAAAATAATGCGATCTTTCAATAAACGGGAGTAAATATCATATGCCCGTTCACCCCGTCCGTCCTGTTCAACCACCATAGGGACTAAATTCACTATTTAACCTCCATATCCGCATCTTTTTTCTCAACGGTCTTAATATTGGCATTGAACTCGATAAAGTCAAATACCTTTTTTTGCATTATTTCCATTTTAAGATTTTCTTTTCTTTCTTCATCATCGTACATTTTCTTTATTGATTCATAATCCCGTTTATGCTGGACAGCTAAATCCTGAAGATATTTCTCTATATCGTTTTCTTCGACCAGTAATGATTCCTTCTCGGCAATCTTCTTTAAAAGCAGGAAAGATTTGACTATTTTTTCAGCATCATCTTTAAATTTGTCATGCATTTTCAGGCTAAATTTCATCGCTTGCTCCTCATCTATACCGGCTGAAATCATTCTTCTCTGATTATCGGCCATCATATAATAAATTTGTCTTTCCACAAGCGACGGAGGTACTTCAAAATCGTTCTCTTTGATCAATTTTTCCGTAATAGTATCATGAAAATTAACTTTAGCCATTTGCTGATTCTTTTCTTCTAAAGACGCACGCACATCATTTTCAAACTCTTCAAAAGTATTATATTTTTCAAAGTTTTTTATAAAACTATCATCATTATCAGGTAATTTCTTTGCCCTGATACTTTTTACAAATACATTAAACACCACTTCCTGACCGGCAAGTTTGCTTTCATGATAATCAGCGGGGAAAGTTACCTTAATCTCCCTTTTCTCTTCTTTTTTAGCACCAATCAATTGTTCCTCAAAACCGGGAACAAATTTTCCCGAACCGATTTCTAAAAAATGGCTCTCGGCTTTTAATTCTTCATACGATTCCCCATTGAGACTTCCGTCAAAGTCGATCACCACAAAATCCCCTTTAACTGCTGCGCGATCCTCTTTAACCTCTTCCATAGTGGCAAACATTTGCCTTATTTCGTCAATTCTTTTCTTAATATCATCATCTGTTATTTTAAATTCTTCTTTTTCTAAATCAATTCCTTTGTAATTTTCAGGTTCGAATTCCGGCGCGGTTTCAAAAGATGCGGTAAAAGCAAAATTTGTATTCTCTTTTATGCCTTCCTGATTAATTTCAGGTTGCGAAATAGGAATAATTTTTCTGTCTTCCAAAGTTTGCCAATAATATTTATTGACCATATTGGTTGTTGTTTCTTGTTCCGCCTGATCTTTAAAATAAGTTTCTAATACCTTGCGGGGAATTTTACCCGGGCGGAAACCTTTAAGCTTGGCCTTCTTCCCGACATCGTGATATACCGCATCCAGTTCATTTTTAACCTCATTCCAGGGTATTTCCAACGACAATTTTTTCTTTACAGGACTCAAGTCTTCTATTTTTACTACAACCTCGCTCACTATAGTATCTCCTTCTTTATTGAAATATTTACAAGTTTCCGCTGAACACTGGTGCGAGAGAGGGGATTTGAACCCCTATCCGCTTAGGCGGGCTGGATCCTAAGTCCAGTGCGTCTGCCAATTCCGCCACTCTCGCCCTGGGATTTTATATATTCATTACGCACACAATTGTCAACGCGGATTATTTTTGTAATTACAAACAAAACCAGTTAAATTAAGCTTCTTGTGAATTTATGTATTTGATTATACGCTTTTATGCAAGAGAAATGTCCTTGAGGCAAAAGAAAAGGGGATAACCCCCTTTAAATTGGTTAACCCCTTGTTTTCATTGGTCGGGGCGAGTGGATTTGAACCACCGGCCCTCTGAACCCCATTCAGATACGCTACCAGACTGCGCCACGCCCCGACATTTCGCAAAGTGTTGAGGTGATTACCATTACAGTAAAACCCTGTCAAGAGCAAATACATCGATGTTGTGTGTAATGATCACCCTTAATTCTCACTAATGACTCTTAGTCATTCGTCAATATGTTTTACAATTTAGAGAATAATTTTATTGACATTAAAGCTTTACATATGTTAATTAAATAACCGGAAAGTATTAATTAAATTTACATTTTATTTAATATATCGCCAATTATTTTCGATATTTGATATAAACACCGGATTTATCGTCCATAAAGGAGTTATCTTTGAAATTACAAGAAGTTAAAGAAATACTCGATGCCGATGTAATTGTCGGCGCGGAAAAACTGGATATGGAAGTCCAGACAGCTTTTGGAGCTGATTTGATGAGCGACGTTCTTGCTTTTGCGAAAGCAGGCAGTCTTTTGCTCACAGGTCTGACCAATTCCCAGGTCGTTAAAACAGCGGCTACCAGGAATATTGCTGCCATTATCTTAGTTAGAGGAAAACAACCTTCACCCGAAGCTGTCAATATGGCTAAAGAACTTCAGATTCCCATTCTGGCTACGAAATATATTTTATTCGAAACGGCCGGCATTCTTTATACTAAGGGTATAGTTGGTTGCCTGAAAAAAGTACAAAGTGACAGTTTGTATAAAGAAGAATGCATTGACAGTAAAGGTTAATATATGATACTAAAAACAACAATTTAATTTTGATATTTAAGTAAAAAAACGAAATATGTTTCTCGTGAGGATTAGATATTGAAACTGAAAGACGTAAAAGAAATACTTGATGCCGAAATCATAGTCGGTACGGAAAAATTGGATATGGAAGTCAAAACAGCTTTCGGGGCTGATTTGATGAGTGACGTTCTTGCTTTTGCAAAAGCCGGCAGTCTTTTGCTGACAGGTCTGACCAACAGCCAGATAATCAGAATAGCCCATGTTATGGATATTGCCGCTATAATCTTGGTTAGAGGGAAAAAACCACCTATCGAAACCATTAATCTGGCCAAAGAATTTAAAATTCCTCTTCTGACAACCAAATATATTTTATTTGAAACTGCCGGCCGTCTTTATACCAAGGGCATAGTTAGTTGTCTGGAACAAGTTGAAGATCACAGTGCAAACAGCTGAAACTGAAAATTATTTATTTAAGAATAGTTTTGATGTTGAAGGTGGTAATTTTGATAATGCAGGATCGGTTTCCACGCAAATAAAGTCTATTCTCAAAAACATTGGTTTACCTAATAACATCATCAGGAAAGCAGCCATTGCCTGTTATGAATCAGAAATTAATATTGTATCTTATGCCAGGCAAGGAGTCATCAATCTGACTGTCACTCCCAAGACTGTCGAATTTGATATCATTGATGAAGGACCCGGAATACCCGATATTGAATTGGCAATGGAGCAAGGTTATTCTACCGCGGACCGGCAGATAAGAGAGATGGGATTTGGCGCCGGTATGGGACTTTATAATATCAAATGTTCTTCTGACACATTCAACCTTTCGTCGGAAGTCGATAAAGGAACTTTTCTGAAAATAATTATTAATCTCCCTTAACTCATCAAGGATTTACTATGAACGTCGAAACTATTGTTAAAGAATTAAATTTAAAAGTGAGGTCTGTGTCAGACAAACTTAATAATAATGTCACAGGAGGTTATACGGGAGATCTTCTTAGCGATGTTATCGCAAATTCTCACGAGGGAGATATCTGGATAACAAGGCAGGTACACCAGAATATTGTTGCCGTGGCAAGCCTGAAAGAACACGCAGGTATTATATTAACTAATTCCTGCGATCCAACTCAGGAAACTTTAGAAAAAGCAAATCAGGAAAAAATACCCCTAATTGTTTCTGATTTGCCTGCCTTTGAGTTAACTGGCAAAATCTATAATCTATTAGGGAAAAAAGATTAATTTACGGCAGCCACTTCAATGACCGTTTAAAGGAACCATGCTGAAAGTTTTCAACTGTGATCTACACGTACACACTTGCCTTTCACCCTGTGCCGAGCTTGATATGCACCCCATGCCGTTAGTAAAGAAAGCCCTGGAAACCGAGCTCAATATTATTGCCATTTGTGATCACAATTCTTCAGCAAATGTTCCTTATGTAATCAACGCTGCCCGGGGAAGCAATCTGAAAATACTGCCCGGCATGGAAATCACAACAATTGAAGAAGTCCACCTGCTGGCCATATTTGATTCTGTTTCCAATCTTGCGTTAATGCAAAATATTATTGATCAGCATCTTAAAGGAGAAAATGATGAAGATAGCTTTGGTGTCCAGGCTATAGTCAACGAAAAAGGCGAAGTGGAGGGCATAAATAATCAATTGCTGATCGGCGCAACCGACATATCTCTGGATAAACTGATTGGTTACATACACCAGTTTGAGGGATTAGCCATTGCCGCGCACATAGACCGGGAAAGTTTTAGTGTTCTGAGTCAGCTTGGATTTATTGATGATAATTCCGGATTTGACGCTCTGGAAATAACACCTCGCACTGGTTTTGAACAGGCCAGAATTAAATATCCGGAACTCTTTAAATATTCATTTATTATTTCCTCAGATTCTCATTTTGTTAAGGATATCGGATCGGCAATTACACGAATCATTCTACAGGAACCATCTGTTGCCGAATTAAAAATGGCTTTTAAAAAACAAAACGGCCGTTATGTTATGGAGCAACAATGATTGAGCTTTCCGCGCATATTCTGGATATTGCCGAAAACTCCGTTCGGGCAGGAGCCAAACTAATTGAAATCAACATTAATGAAGACACGGCAAACGATTCTCTTTCCATAGAAATTATCGATGATGGTCAGGGAATGAAACCGGAAGAAATAAAAAAGGCTTTAGATCCTTTCTATACGACTAAAACTGTAAGACGCGTAGGTTTAGGCCTTCCACTTCTTGCCGATGCCACCCAAAGATCAGGTGGTCATTTTAATCTGGAATCTCAAGAAGGCAAAGGAACGACTGTTCAAGCATCTTTCGGCCTCAGTCACGTAGACCGGCAACCTCTGGGAGATATTACCGGCACATTAATTATTCTTGTCGCCGGTAATTCAGGCGTTGATTTTGTTTACAAACACAGGCGTGATGACCGGGAATTCGAACTGGACACTAGAATAATACGTAAAGAAATCAGCGATATACCTATAAATCATCCCGAAATATTAAAATATATTCGGGGCGTTCTGGAAGAAGGTTTTGACGAAATAAAAAAATGAAACAAAATTGCTCCTAAAATCGAAAAAAAAATTTAGAAACCAGCAATCAAATGTTGATTTTATCTACAAACATTGATATATGACCGGCAGTCAAGGGACATTATAAAGATAATTACGAAAAGCAAGAATGTGGCGATAAAACATTCTGAAAAATTAAAAGTATATCCGGGGTGTTTTAGAAGGAGGTTTTTGTACAATAAAGCTTGAAGCTTAAATAGCCCCAAAAGATCGAGGAGGAATTTGATGAAAGCTGAAGACACAGAGTTGTTAAAAGATTTTTCAAAAGAACAGGTAAAAAAGCTAAACAGCATTATTGAAAAATTTAAAGGTAAGCCGGGCGGATTAATTCCGGTATTGGAAGAAGCGCAGGTCGTCTTGGAATATCTTCCTATATCCGTGCAGAAAAAAATTGCTTCCGGATTGAATCTGCCGCTGAGCCGTGTTTACGGCGTTGTTACCTTTTACTCATTTTTCACCATGACCCCACGTGGCAAACACACTGTTCGTGTTTGTCTGGGCACAGCCTGCTACGTGCGTGGCGGCAAGGCCATCTATGAAAAGTTAGAGAAAGAGTTTGGAATCACGGAAGGAGAAACGACACCTGATCGCATGTTCACACTGGAAACGGTACGATGCCTGGGAGCTTGCGGACTGGGTCCTGTCGTTGTAGTGGATGAAGATGTTCATGGCCGGATTAAGCCGGGGAAAGTTAAAGAAATTTTAAGTCAATACAATTAATGAAATTTCTATATAATAAAATGGAGGGAAACCGATGGCAAAATTAACTATTGATGATTTAAAAAAGATTAAAACAAAAGTACACAAAGAAATGTCTCTGCGTGATGGCGTACGTCGCGTCAAAATAACTGTTCACATGGGAACATGCGGTATCGCTTCTGGAGCAAAAGAAGTTATGGATACTCTTCTTCAGGAAATTGAAACCGCCAAGGTAAATGATGTTGTCGTTACAACATCCGGATGCATGGGACTCTGCAGCCGCGAGCCTTTAGTTACTGTTGAGGTATTAAATCAGGAACCCATAAAATATGAATATATGAATACCAATAAAATGAGACAGGTTTTCAAAAAACATGTTCTAGACGGAGAAATTCAGACGCCTTTTGTTCTGGCTAAAGGCTCTGAAGTAACAAAATAAAGTTATCGCCTGTCATGCACTGCTAAAAGCATGATAATTTCCTAAGGAGGATAATGGCTAAATGAAGGTTTTTCGTTCACACTTATTAATTTGCGGAGGCACAGGTTGTCAATCTTCCGGCAGTCTGGCCGTTAAAGAAGCTTTAATGGAAGAAATTGAAAAAAGAAAATTAGTAGAAGAAATAAAAGTCGTCGAGACAGGTTGCAATGGCTTCTGCGCCCTGGGGCCCATAATGGTAGCATATCCTGAAGGTGTTATTTATGTTGGTCTAAAGCCGGCGGATATTCCGGAACTGGTTGAAGAGCACCTGATTAAGGGAAGAATAGTAAAAAGATTATTATACCACGAACCCGGCACAGATAAAATAATTCCCACTATGCAGGAAATTCCCTTCTTCGCTCTTCAGGAATTAAGAGTTTTAAGAAACCGCGGTCTTATTGATCCGGAAAGGATTGAAGAATATATTGCTCGCGATGGTTATGCCGGTATGGCTAAGGCGCTTACAGAAATGACGCCCGATCAAATTGTTAAAGAAATGCTCGATTCCGGTTTGCGCGGCCGGGGTGGAGCCGGGTTCCCCACCGGTTTGAAATGGAAATTTGCCGCCCAGTCCAAAGGCGATGTAAAATATGTTTTATGCAACGCCGATGAAGGCGACCCCGGCGCGTTCATGGATCGAAGCGTTCTGGAAGCTGATCCGCACGCTGTTTTGGAAGGAATGGTCATCGCGGCCAAAGCCATCGGCTCTTCTCAGGGCTACATTTACTGCCGCGCTGAATATCCATTGGCAATTCATCGGTTAAATGTCGCCATTGCCCAGGCCAAAGAAGCAGGCTTGCTGGGTAAAAACATCTTAGGCACCGGTTTTAATTTTGATCTGGAAATTTATCAGGGAGCAGGCGCCTTCGTTTGCGGTGAAGAAACAGCTCTGATGACCTCGATTGAAGGAAAACGAGGCATGCCCCGTCCGAGACCGCCCTTCCCCGCTGTGGCCGGACTCTGGCAGAAACCCAGTATCCTGAATAACGTGGAAACTCTGGCCAATGTAGGACAGATCATGCTGAAAGGCGCAGCCTGGTATGCATCCATCGGCACGGAGAAAAGTAAAGGAACAAAAGTTTTCGCTCTCACCGGCGACGTTAATAACGTGGGCCTGGTCGAAGTCCCCATGGGAACTAAGCTGGGCACTATCGTTCACGACATAGGCGGCGGCATTCCCGGCGGCAAGAAATTCAAAGCGGCTCAGTTGGGCGGCCCTTCCGGCGGTTGTATTCCCATTCAGCACCTTAACGCTGCGGTTGATTACGAGAAAGTTGCCGAACTCGGAGCTATCATGGGTTCCGGCGGATTGATTGTTATGAATGAAGACAAGTGCGCCGTTGATATGGCCCGGTTTTTCATGGATTTTTGTCAGGATGAATCCTGCGGTAAATGCACGCCCTGCCGTGAGGGAACAAAACGCATGCTGGATATATTAACCAACATCACTCAGGGCAAAGGAAAAGAAGGAGATATCGAACTGCTGGAAGAAATGGCTTCCGTAATCAAAAACGCGGCTCTTTGCGGACTGGGGCAAACCGCTCCCAATCCCGTTTTGAGCACCATTCGTTATTTCCGCAAGGAATATGAGGAACACATCCGCGATCACCGCTGCAGCGCCGCTGTCTGTTCGGCAATGTTTAAATCTCCCTGTCAGCACACCTGCCCGATTGAAATGGATATTCCTTCCTATATCGCACTGGTCAGAGCGGAAAGATTTGACGACGCTTATAAAATACTTCTGCAGAGCAATCCTTTCCCCTCCGTTTGCGGTAGAGTCTGCGATCACAAATGTCAGAGCAAATGCCGCCGCGGCAATATGGACGAACCCATTGCCATTAAGTTCCTGAAGCGTTTTATCACTGATAACGCGCCGCGTCCGAAGATTGAAGCCGTACCGGTCACCCGCAAAGAAAAAATAGCCGTTGCCGGCGCCGGTCCTGCCGGATTGACCGCGGCGCGTGATCTGGCTCTTCGCGGCTACAAAGTGACCGTTTTCGAAGAATTACCCAAAGCCGGCGGTATGCTTTATTGGGGCATCCCCTCTTATCGTCTGCCGCGCAATATCCTCGATAAAGAAATTGACGATATTCGTAAATTGGGCGTGGAGATCAAGTTGAAAACTCGCGTCGGCAAAGATATTACTTTTGCCAAACTGCAAAAAGATTTCAATTATATCTATCTGGCCACAGGCGCCCACAAGAGTCAGAAGATGGGCGTGGATGGCGAAAACATGAAGAACGTTTATGGAGGCGTGGAATTTCTGCGCGATTTCAACGCCAATGAAGGCAAATGGCTGAAAGGCGAAAAAACTCTGGGCAAGAAAGTGGCCGTCATCGGCGGCGGTAATTCCGCCATCGACGCCGCCCGGATTGCCGCACGTCTTGGCGCGAATGTCACCATTCTTTATCGCCGTCTGAAGCAGGATATGCCCGCAGCCCAGGAAGAAATCAAGGCTGCTGAAGAAGAAGGAATCAAGATTGAATTTCTGGCCGCTCCTTTGAAAATCGAAGGAACAAAAGGAAAGGTCAGCTCTATCACCTGCCAGCGGATGAAACTGGGCGATTTCGATAACAGCGGACGTAAGAGACCGGTCGCTGTTGCCGGTTCTGAATTCACTATGAGCGTGGACGCCGTCGTCGCCGCTATCGGTCAGGTTCCCGATATGAGTTTTGTCGATAAGAAATCCGGAATTGAGATCAACAAGTGGGATTGTTACAACGTCGGTAAAGGCTATCGGTCATGCACTGATAATCCCCGTTATTTTGCCGGCGGTGACGCCGTAACCGGTCCGGATACAGTCATTGCCGCTATCGGCGCCGGACATCAGGCTGCCGATGACATTGATGCTGCTATACGCAAGGCCAATGGTGAACCCGCTTATGAAAAACCGGCTCTGGAAAAAATCGACGTTCCTTTAATCATCGACGAAGAGAGCATCGAAGCTCCTCAAATGGCGATGCCGGAGATGTCTTCATCCAAACGCAAAAAGACTTTCGAGGAAGTGGAACTGGGATTCAAGAAAGCGGACGCCATTAAGGAAGCGTGCCGCTGCCTGCGTTGCGACGCATCTGTTTGATTTATGATTGTGTTAGATAAGGAGAACAATTTATGTCAACTGTTAAATTGACTATTGATAATCGTCAGATAGAAGTAGAAGCGGGTTCAACCGTTCTGGAAGCGGCACGCAGTGTAGGAATAAAAATCCCTACTCTTTGCGCCTGGACAGAAATAAAACACACACCGGGCGCCTGCCGGGTCTGCATGACTGAAGTGGAAGGTCAGCGCTCTCTGATAGCCGCTTGTGTTTTCCCCGTTTCCGAAGGTATGGTTGTTCACACCAATACGGAGAAAGTCCGCGAAGCCAGAAAAATGGTTGTGGAACTCCTGCTGGCCAATCATCCGCAGGAGTGTAATTTCTGCGTGAGAAACGGCAACTGCGAATTGCAGAAAGTAGCTGAATTTGCCGGCCTCAAGGAAGTCCGTTTCGAATATACCAAATTCCCCAAGGAAGGAATGATCGACCGTTCCAGTCCTGCAATTGTCCGGGACAGCCGCAAATGCATCGAATGTCACCGTTGCGTCACCGTCTGCGATCAGATTCAAACTGTCAGCGTTTTGACTCCCGCGTATCGCGGCAGCGACGTTAAAGTGGTTCCGGCGTTTGATCTGCCCTTGATTGAATCCAACTGTGTCGCCTGCGGCCAATGCATCCTTGTTTGTCCGGTCGGCGCTCTTTATGAAAAGGATGATGTTGATTCAGTCTGGAAAGCGCTTAATGACCCGGCCAAGCACGTAATCGTACAGGAAGCTCCGGCTATTCGTGCTGCTCTTGGCGAAGAATTCGGCATGCCTCCGGGAAGTCTTGTCACCGGAAAAATGATCACGGCTCTGCGTAGACTGGGCTTTGATAAAGTATTCGACACCAATTTTACCGCCGATCTCACCATTATTGAGGAAGGCAATGAACTGCTCAAAAGAGTCAAAGAAGGCGGAGTATTGCCGATGATTACATCGTGCAGTCCCGGATGGATCAAGTTCTGCGAACATTTTTATCCTGATCTGCTCGGTCATCTATCAACCTGTAAATCTCCGCAGCAGATGTTCGGCGCTCTGGCCAAAACATATTACGCGGAAACAGCGGGCATCGATCCGAAAGATATAGTTTCCGTCTCCATCATGCCCTGCACCGCTAAGAAGTTTGAAGCCCAGCGGCCGGAAATGGACAGCAGCGGGTTCCGTGATGTTGATTATGTTCTCACCACAAGAGAACTGGGCCGGATGATTAAAGAAGGCGGAATTGATTTTGTCAATCTGCCTGATGAAGATTACGATGCTCCGATGGGCGAGTACACCGGCGCCGCAACAATTTTCGGCGCGACCGGCGGCGTTATGGAAGCAGCTCTGCGCACCGTTTATGCCGTTGTCACGGGAGAAAACCTGCCCAGCCTGGATATAACACCTGTGCGCGGTCTGGAAGGCGTTAAAGAAGCAACCGTCAAGGTGGGACCTCTTGGCGATGTCAAGATAGCTGTTGCCCATGGTCTGGGTAACGCCCGAAAACTTATGGATCTCATCCGTGAAGGTAAAGCAAGTTATGCCTTCATTGAAGTTATGTGTTGTCCCGGCGGTTGTATATCAGGTGGCGGAGAACCTATCCCCACTAATGACGAAATTCGGGTTTTGCGGTCAGCTGCTCTTTATAAAGATGACGGGAAAGTCCAGAAGAACCGTCAATCACACGAGAATGAGTCGGTTAAAAAGCTGTATGACAAATTTCTGAAAGAACCTTTGGGTCACAAGTCACATAAGCTTTTGCACACCAAGTATGTAAATAGAGGCACCGATTTGCCTCATGCAAAAGATGAATAGTTTTTTCGATAAGATCAATTGATATTTGAAGAGGTTTGTTCCAGCCGGGGCAAACCTCTTTTTTAATGAGACTCGCTGACAGTGAGCCAAGCTGAAAACGAATAAAGTGAAGTTTGAAGCGTAAGGCGAACTATACCAGGTGCGTAGAGCCGTGGTAAAACAAGCGTAGCGAAGTTTGAAGCGTTAGTTGAATTATCCCCTGAGCGAAGCGACGTGGGTAATTTTGACGTGTCCTCCGCTGGCGGAGGTGTCACGCAGTGGCGGAGGTGGACAAAGTCCAACCTTCAACTTAGTTGAAAATTACGCAGAACCCATCCACCCCCTTAATCCCCCGCCAGCGGGGAACACGAAAGCACAGTTGGAATAACTTATGACAAATCAACGAATCGAACATGACTTTCTAGGATCATTAGAAGTACCGGCAGACGCTTATTGGGGAATTCACACCCGGAGAGCCATCAATAATTTCTCCATCAGCGGCATAAAAGTAAATGTTGGCCTGATCAAAAGTCTTGCTCTGATTAAGAAAGCCTGCTGTCTTGCTAATATGCAAACCGGATATCTCAATCCGGAAAAAGGAAAAGCAATAATTTCTGCCTGTGATGAAATTATTGCAGGTATTCTTGCCGATCAATTTCCTATTGATGCTCTGCAAGGCGGCGCGGGCACATCCACAAATATGAATATCAATGAAGTTGTTGCCAACCGCGCCATTGAGCTGCTGGGGGGCAGCAAAGGCGACTACTCGATTATTCATCCTCTGGAAGATATCAACCTTCATCAATCCACCAACGATGTTTATCCAACAGCAATAAAAGTTGCCGCGATTTTCCGTCTCCGTGATTTGTCCAAAGCAGTAGCGAATCTGCAAGGCGCTTTTCAGGAAAAGGAAAAAGAGTTTGCCACAATTGTCAAACCGGGAAGAACGGAATTGCAGGAAGCTGTGCCTATCACGCTAGGCGCGGAATTCTCCGCCTTTGCCGAAGCTTTTTCACGGGATCGCTGGCGTACTTTCAAATGCGAAGAGCGCCTGCGCGTAGTGAATCTGGGCGGAACAGCCGTGGGCACGGGACTCACGGCGCCACGTGATTATATTTTTCTGGTCATTGAAAAATTAAGAGATGTAACGGGACTGGGACTTTCGCGCGGCGAGAATATCATGGGTGAAACAGCCAACGCCGATGCTTTTGTCGAAGTATCCGGAATACTCAAGGCTCACGCCGTCAATCTGATTAAAATTGCCAATGATCTGCGTTTAATGAACTTTCTGGGTGAAATCAAACTGCCGCAATTACAGGCCGGCTCTTCGATTATGCCAGGCAAAGTCAACCCTGTTCTCGCCGAAGCAGCCATTCAAGCCGGCATGAAAGTTATTGCCAATGACGCTATTGTTACCGATGCGGCAGCACGTGGCACACTTCAAATTAATGAATTTCTGCCCCTGCTGGCTCACGCTCTTCTGGAGTCGCTGGATATGCTGATTAATATCAACGGACTGCTCACTGAGCATGTGCGAGGCATTGAAGCCGGCAAAGAAAAATGTGAAGAATATTTCGATGCCAGTCCCATGATCATCACGGCTTTACTGCCGGTGACCGGTTACGAAAAGGCCACGCAGTTGATAACGGAATTTTATTCCCGAGGCGAAAAAAACATGCGGCTGTTTTTAGAAGAAAAACTGGGCAAAGAATTTATAGATAAAGTATTATCTCCTTATCAATTAACGGCGCTGGGCTACAAGGATAAAAAATAATGGATAACACACCGAAGGGAAACCGTTTGCACATCGCGCTTCTGGGGCGAACTAACGTTGGCAAATCCAGCCTGCTGAATTTAATGCTCGGTCAGGACATTGCCATTACTTCGCCCATAGCCGGAACGACAACCGACATTGTGGAAAAAGCAATGGAGCTTCTGCCATTGGGACCGGTTCTTTTTCTCGACACGGCCGGTCTTGATGATATCTCCGAGCTTTCCGGCGCACGCTTAAAAAAAACAGCTAAAGTATTCGACCGTACCGATGTGATTATCCTCGTTACCGAACCGGATACCTGGACAGATTACGAGGAATCAGTTCTGAAAAAATCAAAAACCCGCAAAATACCAATGTTGATCGTCATCAACAAAATTGATTTGCATAAGCCTTCCCCCGATCATCTGAAGTTCCTGCAATCAAAATCAGAACGGATTTTAACAGTATCCTGCAATGATGAAACTAAACGCCAGAATTATCTGGAGGCCTTGAAACAGCAGTTGCTGGAAGTTGCCCCTGAGGATTTTTTAGGAACGCCATCGCTCATCGGCGATCTCCTGCCGCCGGGAGGTTTGGCCATCTTAGTTGTGCCTGTTGACTTGCAGGCGCCCAAAGGCAGACTGATTCTGCCCCAGGTTCAGACAATCCGGGACGCGCTCGATAACGACGCCATGACCCTTGTCGTCAAGGAAAGAGAACTGGCCGCGGCGCTGGCCAACCTGAAAAATCCACCTGCGATTGTTGTAACTGATTCTCAGGCCATTCTCAAAGTCACAGCCGATGTTCCGAAAAAAATCCCGGTGACCACCTTCTCTATTCTTTTTGCGCGGCAAAAGTCCGGCCTGAACATCATGGCACGGGGAGCGGCGGCCATTGAAAGCTTACAGCCGGGCGACAGAGTATTGATCGCCGAAGCCTGTTCACATCATGCTCTGGAAGATGACATTGGCAGAGTAAAAATTCCCCGCTGGCTGCGGCAATATGCAGGCGGCGATCTCCGGATAGATATATCTTCGGGACGGGATTATCCCGATGATTTAAAAAAGTATAAGCTGATTTTACATTGCGGCGCCTGTATGATTAATCGCCGGGAAATGCTCAACCGCTTGCGCAAAGCGCAGGAAGCAGGCGTTCCTGTTACCAACTATGGTGTGGCAATATCTTTCCTGCAGGGCGTTATCTCGCGTAGTCTTGCCCTCTTCCCTTCCGCACTTTCGGCCTTCGAAAATGAATTGAAAAACATAAAGTAAAAGTTGAAGGTTTAGGACTTTTACTATTCGATCGTTATGAAAATCAAATACTTATCTTCATAATAAGTTTTTAAAGTCTGCTTAAATAGGACCAAAGGAGTAAAAAATGCAAACTGCCCAAAATCTTAAAGATTACCCGATAGAACCCACAAATAAACTGAATTTTCTAAAAATACAGCGCAAAAAAGATTATTATTAACAGAACTTGTTATTCTTATTGAAGGAAAACTCAGTTTTCCCCCTATCAGATATACCCTCGATGTTACATTTGATAAAGCCAATTTAAGGCAGGATTGGCGTATGGTCACGGAAAAAGAAATTTTTTCTTTATATGATAAAGAATATTGACAAAATCATATAAACAAAGATATTGAATAGGCGAGTAAAGTTATTATTGCCTGAGAGAGAGGTTAATCTTCTGATCTCGAGGGAAGTTTGAAGTCTTTTATTAATATTTTGTTATTTTATTAATTCCAAAGGTTTGATTCTTCCCGAATCAAACCTTTTTTTGTGAGGAATGTATGGATAAACGAATCGGCACAATCACAATTATAATTACCGAAAGGACCAGTCAGGCGCAGAAAGTAAATCAGATTCTCTGTGATTTCGGTGAAATGATTATCGGGCGTATGGGACTGCCCTACGCTCACGGTAATTTGCACATCATCGCGCTTATCGTTCATGCGACAACCGACGAAATCGGCGCACTCACCGGAAAACTGGGCGCACTGTCCGGCGTTTCGGTCAAATCGTCTTTGACAAAAATATAATCAACATTAAGGAAAAAAATAACATGAGAGATTTTATTGACGACAATTACATTGAAAATATTCTTAAGCAGGCGAAAGATCCCGATCCTGAACGCGTCTGCGAAATCATCAAAAAGGCGTATGAACTAAAAGGCCTGCCACCGGAAGATGTCGCCTTCCTTCTTCAAACCGAAAATGATGAGCTTATCGGAGAAATTTTACAGGCGGCACATAAGATCAAGGAGGATATTTACGGCAACCGGCTTGTTCTTTTCGCGCCGCTTTATATCGCCAATCTCTGCGCTAATAATTGTCTGTATTGCGGCTTCCGACGCGACAACAAGGAACTCAACCGCGTTGCTCTGACGATGGATCAAATCGCTAAAGAAGTGCAGGTTCTGGAACGGGAGGGCCACAAGCGTTTGCTCATGCTTTGCGGCGAACACCCTGCCCGCTCCAGTCTTGATTATTTTATGGAAGCGATTGAAACCGCATATTCCGTAAAAACTGAACACGGAGGAGAGATTCGACGCATTAACGTTGAGCTTGCGCCTCTCGAAGTTGATGGATTTAAGCGTTTAAAAAAAACCGGCATCGGTACTTATCTTCTATTTCAGGAAACATATCACCACGAAACATATAAGAAGATGCATCCATCCGGCCCTAAAAAAGATTATGCATACCGTCTCACCGCTATGCATCGTGCGCAGGAAGGCGGTATCGACGATATTGGAATGGGCGCACTTTTCGGCCTTTACGATTACAAGTTTGAAGTTTTAGGTCTGCTTCTCCATGCTCTTCAACTGGAGCAGGACTGCGGTGTGGGACCTCATACCATTTCCATCCCCCGGCTGGAACCTGCTTTCAACGCACCGGCAGCCATCAAACCTCCTCATCCGGTAAGTGATCATGATTTTAAAAAACTTGTGGCTATCATAAGAATGGCCGTTCCCTACACGGGGATGATTCTTACCACCAGAGAAACAGCCGCCATGCGTGCCGAAGTCTTTGCACTCGGTGTTTCACAAATCAGCGCGGGATCACGCACTAATCCCGGCGGCTATCAGGAAGACTCCAGCGAAGCCTTCCGCGCCGCGCAATTCAACTTAGGCGATACGCGCACGCTTGATGAAGTCATTCTGGATATTACCGAACGCGGCCACATTCCCAGTTTTTGCACGGCCTGTTATCGGTTGGGACGCACCGGTAAGGATTTTATGGATCTGGCCAAACCGGGACTGATTCAGAAGTTCTGCCAAACCAATGCCGTCTTTTCTTTTAAGGAATATCTGCTCGATTACGCCACCCCGGCAACCCGCGAGGCCGGCGAAAAATTAATTCAAAAAATGCTGGATGAAACTTTCAAAACAAAACGCAAAAAAATGGTTTGCGACCGGCTGCAAAAAATTGAGGATGGCACAAGAGATGTCTATATCTGATAAAATTAAAAATCTGCTGACTAAGGCTGAGACCGGTGGGAATTTAACACGCGAGGATATTGTCGCGCTTCTCAAGCTACCCGGCGATTATTCACCTGCTTTGTTCGCCGCAGCAGACAGGGTCAGAAAAGAGCAAATGGGTGATGAGATATTTTTACGCGGCATTATTGAATTTTCCAATTACTGCGAGCGCAACTGCCTTTATTGCGGTCTGCGCAAAAGCAATGATAAACTCAGCCGCTACCGGATGACTGACGATGAAATCATAAATACGGCACAAGAAATCAAAAATTCGCGCATATCTACAGTAGTTCTGCAATCAGGAGAAGATTTTTTTTATTCTACCGGTAAGATTTGCCGTCTGATTGAACAAATTAAAAATGAAACGGACCTGATTATCACATTATCCATCGGCGAAAGAAGCGCTTCCGATTTTCAATCATTTCAGCAGGCAGGCGCCAACCGGTATCTGCTCAAACATGAAACCGCGTCTGCCGAATTATACAAATACATCCGGCCAGGATGTCAACTTGACAAACGGATGCAGTGTCTGCATTCGCTAAAGCACCTGGGTTTTGAAACGGGAACTGGAAACATGGCCGGTCTGCCGGGACAGACACATGAAATTCTGGCCGATGATCTGCTGGTGATGAAAATACTGGATGCCGATATGCTGGGCATCGGCCCGTTTATCGCTCATCCCGATACGCCTTTTGCCGGCATTGAAAATGACGATATTGAAATGACTCTGCGTGTTCTGGCCATCGCGCGATTGCTCACCCGCAATACCAATATTCCCGCGACAACCGCTTTGGCCACGCTTCATCCGCAGGGACGGCTTCTGGCACTACAGGCTGGAGCCAACGTTGTTATGCCGGATTTCACGCCCGAAATTTATAAAATCAGATATGATATTTATCCCGGTAGAACAGATGTTGGTTCAGCAGCAGAAATCATCAGCCAACTGGAAAAAGATTTTCAATCCATTGGCCGGACTCTTTTATATTCACCAGGTAATCGTCCCGGAAAATAATTCTGTACGATCATACCTAATCACAGTGAACTTATAGCTATTAGATCCTTGACATGAACATGCCTTGTTTCGTCTATGGATAAACCTTCGTCGATCAGCTCCAGCACCAGCGTTTTTTCTTCCGGAAATTTATACCCTTCGTAATCCTGACGAAAGAGAAGTCCGCTTTGCCGGTTGGCCCATACATTCATGCTATGATCAAAACACACACTCGATGTAACATTCAAATTATTAATCATCACACGTAGCTCCTCCAGCCGCTCGTGTGGCGAAGAGATGTGCATTCTGCCTTGCTCATAATCATCAAATATTGGTGTACCGCATCGCGGGACAAAAGGTCGCGACCGGATATAATGCGGGTTGATTTCGTTTAAAACCCTTGCGGTATTTTCAGCGTTTTGATGCCAATGTTCTCTACCGCCTATATCAGGCATCCAATATTCGGAAAGCTGGAAACCGGCCGCCATTGCTTTTTTACCACCATCAATCTGTTCGGCGCTGGTCACGCCCTTGCGGATAATTTTCAGTACCTCATCATCCCCTGTTTCCAAGCCTACATGAATACGATCAAGACCCGCCTCGCGAATAGCTTTCAAATCTTCAAGCTTTCTCTGCGACAGCGTTTTAGAACGGGTATAGGAGGTCACTCTGCTCAGGGTGGGAAGCGTTTTTCGTAAATGCTTCAGCGCTTCGATAAGTTCCAAAGGTCTCATGATCATGCTGTCGGCATCCTGAAGAAAAGCCGTTTTACCTCCATAATAAAGCCAGTTGAATACTGTGGAAAAACAATAATTCTCGTTAAGATATGGATTGACGCTCAAGAGCGCTTGCAGAACATCTCTGTTAATCCGGCCTTTCTGCCCGACTTTTCTTGCGACTTCCTGTATTTCATCAATCATAGTCTTGACTGTATCGATATCGGCTTTAATATCCTCAACCGAACGATAAACAAAGGAATGCCCCTTGTACATTTCGCAAAAAGTGCATTTATTCCAGGGACAATTTTCAGTAACCCGTAATAAAAGCGACCCACTTCCCCCTTCACTGGGCGGCCGATACACACCCACGGCAAAAGATAATTTGCTGATTTTTTCAACGTTATTTCTATAAGCGCCATTTCCCGCTGTCCAAGCCACATTTACTCCTTTTTTAGATAAACTTTTAGAATAATATAACACTATTTAACCATTTGACAACATAAGTTATCGAAGTTATTTATGACTTACGGTCAATTAAAATAATTGAAGAATAATAAACATTTATGTTTGACAAAATGACATATTGAAGCTATAAGCAGTTTCAAATTGCTGACTAATTCGTTTAAATACCATGCAAAAACTTATGAATCTGTGTGGTAAAAATGGAAGCATCTAAAATAAATCAGAAGTTTTGATAAATTTTAAATTAAGAGAGGAATGAAATTTATGGCAAATGAAAATTTAGAAAGTAAAAGATGGTTGATTGCAGGCGCAGCTGTTATCATTCAGCTTTGTCTGGGCACTGTGTACGCATGGTCGGTTTTTAAAATGCCTTTAATGAAAATGCACGGATGGGATGGGAAAACAGTCCAATACACATTCATGATTCTTATGGGTATTCTTGGATTGGCTGCTGCTTTCGGCGGCACTCTGGTCGATAAAAAAGGGCCCCGTTTCGTAGCCACGATTGGTGGTATCCTTTTTGGTATCGGTACATTAGTAGCCGGTTACGCTGATCAAATTGGAAGCATAACTCTTCTATATCTCGGATTCGGCGTAATTTGCGCATTGGGCAATGGTTTTGGCTACGTTACACCGATTGCCACACTGATTCGCTGGTTCCCGGATAAAAGAGGTCTGGTAACTGGTCTGGCGGTTATGGGTTTCGGCGCCGGCGCTTTCTTTATGGGAAAAATCGCTCCGATAATGATCAAGTCCTTTCAGCAGATTGACCCTAACGGTACAATAATCTCCTCTGGTGTTTCCACAACCTGGTATATTTGGGGCGTGATATTCCTTGTTCTTGTAACCGGTTCCGCCCAATTATTCAAAAATCCTCCAAAGGGATGGCTGCCTGCCGGTTTTAAACCAGCCGCTACAACCGTTTCCGCGGCTGATTCTTTCACTTTAGGTGAAGCCGTAAAGACCCCCCAGTGGTGGATGCTTTGGTCCATGCTGTGCCTTAACGTATCCGCCGGTCTTGGCCTTATCTCCCAACATTCCCCGCTGGCCCAGGATATTTACAAGAAAACAATGGGCTTAACCGGTGATTTGACTCCGGAACAAGTAGCCATAGTAGCAGCTGCCGGTGGAGCTGTTGTTGCCTACGCCGCAATATTCAATGGTTTGGGAAGACTTTTCTGGGCAAAAATTTCCGATAATATCGGCCGTAAAATGGTATTCTTGATCATGTTTGCCACTCAGGCTGTTCTGTATGTTCTGGTTGCCAAAGGTTTTGTTTCCACCTACGTGCTTTTTATAGTAGCTTCCTGCTATCTTCTGGCCTGTTATGGCGGCGGTTTCGCTGTCATGCCCGCCTTTGCCGCAGACGCATTCGGCCCGGCCTATATTGGTAAAGTATATGGATTTATGCTGACCGCATGGAGCACCGCCGGTATCATCGGCCCCTTTGTATTTGAAGCGTTCAAACCTCAGGCACTGTTCATCGCAGCCGGTCTGCTAACCGCTGGCTTTTGCATAACTCTTGTTTACAAAGCACCAAAAGGTAAAAAAAGCTAAGTAAACTATTTTTTGCTTATCCAAAAATAAAAGCCCCTTCAACTTAAAAAACTGAAGGGGCTTTTTAATTACCGGCTTCGTAATCTATAATTTATGTTATTATTAACTTCATTGACATTCAAACAACTTATAGTATGATTAATTCAAATCATAACTAAATTTCACTACAAAAGATTTTTATGGATATTCACACGAAGAATTGATCGGGATGCATGCGTCACAATTACGCGCATCTGAAACAAAAGAAGAATTTGTTAATCAGATAAAGATTGCACAGTTATCGGGCAAGGCACTTTACGAAACCATTCATCAGCGTAAAGATGGAAGCACATTTCCTGTTGAGATCAGTTTGCGCGCCATTCAAAGCGAAGGGAAAAGGTTCTATCAGGCCGTTATTCGCGACATCACCGAGCGCAAAGAGGCAGAAAGGTCTCTTCAGGAAAGTGAACGGAAGTATCGCGAATTGGTAGAGTATGCCAATAGTATTATTCTGCACTGGACAAATGACGGAAAAATCACCTTTCTTAATGAGTTTGGACAACGATTTTTCGGATATTCCGCGGAGGAGATTATCGGCCGCCATGTCATTGGCACCATTGTTCCCACAATCGATAGCGTCGGACACGACCTAATTCATCTTATGGATCAAATTTGCGATGATCCAATTGCGTTCGAAAAAAACATCAATGAAAACATCCTCCGCAATGGAGAGCGGGTCTGGATTGCCTGGACTAATAGAATTGTTCGGAATGAGCAGGGCGAAATAACCGAAATTATGAGCATTGGTACAGATATTACAGAACTAAAAAGAGCGGAGGAGGAAATCAGGGAGTTGAACACCAGCTTGGAGAAGCGCGTAGCTGAGCGCACCGCCGAATTGGTCATAGCCAAGGAACAGGCTGAATCAGCCGACCGGCTCAAATCTGCTTTCCTGGCCTCTATGTCTCATGAGCTACGCACACCTCTTAACTCGATTATCGGCTTCACGGGAATGGTTCTACAGGGTCTCGCCGGCCCTCTCAACGAAGAACAAAAGAAACAATTGGGAATGGTGCGCGGGAGCGCCCGCCATCTGCTTGACCTCATCAATGATGTCCTCGATATTTCCAAGATAGAAGCAGGGCAACTTACAATAATGTCGGAAATCTTTGATTTGAGAAAATCAATCGAAAAGACTTTACAAATTGTTTCGCCCCTCGCCGAGAAAAAAAATCTTCGCCTCTATTCCAAAATTGGAGATAATATATCCGAAATACGCGGAGATCAGCGAAGAGTGGAACAGATAATCATCAATCTACTCAGTAATGCGGTAAAGTTTACCGGCCGTGGAGAAATCAAGCTTGATTGTCATGCAGACGACGAATCGATTACGTTGTCCGTGACAGATACCGGTATCGGCATTAAACCGGAAAATCTTAATATTATCTTTGACGCCTTTCGTCAGGTAAACAGCGGAATAACAAGGGTACAGGAAGGAACAGGTCTGGGACTTAACATAACAAAAAAACTTGTAGAAATGATGGGCGGTTCCATCCATATGGCAAGCAAGCTAGAAGAAGGCTCTGCATTTACAGTTACATTGCCTAAAATATAAGGAGCAATAAAATGAATCCGATAATTCTTGTAATTGAAGATAACGAACAGAATCTCTATCTCATGCGGTTCCTTCTGGAAAAAAATGGTTTCACCGTGGTGGAGGCAACGGATGGAGAAAAAGGAGTGGAAATGGCAAAAGAGACGAAGCCCCATCTTATTCTCCTCGACATCCAGCTTCCCAGGATGGATGGGTATGCCGTGGCACGGGAGATAAGGAAAAATGATGAACTCTCCGCTACACCAATCGTTGCTGTTACCTCTTATGCCATGGTGGGCGACAGGGAACGGGTTCTCGCTGCCGGAGCAGACGGCTACATTGAAAAACCGATCGACCCTGAAAAATTTATTGAACAAATAAAAGAGCATATTTATTTTGACTGATTTCAATAGCACATTTTTATACAAGGAGCCATTATGGAAAAAATTCTCGTTGTTGATGATGAAGAACAAAATATTTCTTATCTGGAAACACTTTTTAAAGCTCACGGTTTCCAAGTAATGACTGCCCGCAACGGCGCCAAAGCGCTGGAAGCGGCGCGAGAAGATCCTCCTCATATAATCATCAGCGATATTCTCATGCCTGTCATGGATGGTTTTATGCTTTGCAAAGAATGGAAAAATGACGATCATTTAAAGAATATTCCCTTTATTTTTTACACGGCAACTTATACTGATCCTAAAGACGAAAAACTGGCCATGGAAATGGGCGCTGATCTGTTTATCATAAAACCTCAGGAACCGGATATTCTATTGAACCTTGTACAAAAGATTATGGCAAAGTTTAAATCAACGATAACGGAACCAACATCGGAGATCGAACTTTCCGAAGAAGCTTTTCTACAAGAACACAATGAAGCATTGTTTAGAAAACTGGAAAAGAAAATCCGGCAACTGGAAGAAGCAAATCAAATGGTCCAAGAAAGTGAAACAAAATATCGCTCCATTTTTGATAATTCCATTTCAGGCATTTATCGAACAACTAAAGAGGGACGATTCCTTACTCTAAATTCTGCTTTTTACCACATGCTCGGGTATAGTTCACAAGAGGAACTGAGAGCACTTATGATGAGAATGCAGCAAACGCATGTTTGACATTGTTCCGAAATAAAAATTATCAAATATCTATCGAAAGCATATAATATTCGACCCTTTTTTGCGGATAGAGCGTTTCCATAATCCTTGTGTAACGCTTGAGCTGTTCCTCGTATTTGTATCTTAGTCCTCTCATGGAACCGGATTTATAATCGATAATTGTAATGAGATTATTCGACACGATCATTCTATCCACAATACCAAAATTTTCCTTATCCGATATCAGCTGCTCGATATAGATGTTGCCCGACCGGAACATGACTGCGGCGACATCACCGCGTCCGACGAAACGTACAGCTGTTTCATATTCTTCATCATTCAGCTCTCCGGTCGGCGGAAGTACTGTCCGATCAACAACCCCGGCCAGCCAGCGGTGCAGACGGTCACCTCTCATAATACCGGCCTTGATATTGGCCGACACCAGCGCCGGATCAATCTCGCCGTATTTTTCCGGCTCTTCATTATGCTTTGCGGGCACACTGCATATTGTCACAGGTTGAGGTTCTTGGGGCTTGCCGGACGAATAACATATTTCTTTCTTACTACCCTCCGGCGCAAAGCGTAAAAAGGTATCCAGCACGGCCTGATGGACATGCTTGTAGTTTTCATCTTTCTTTTTGGGCAGAAAAACGGTCAGTGTTTGTATGGCTCTTGTTGCTGCAACATAGAAAACATTCGCCTGCTCACGGCGCAGCCGAGTTTTATTTATTTCGTGATTTTGAATGATTTCTCCGGCAATTGCCGAATCGCTCGCACCCAGGAAATCAATCTCCTTGCCTGAAAACTGCACATAACATCGTTCGGCTTCCAGATAAAACGGGGACTCCCTTTCATCCTCATTCCAGAAGACAAATACATGTTTAAACTGTAGGCCTTTTGTTCCGTGTATAGTATCAACCTTAATATTTTCACTGTCCTCCGATTCTGGAACTTTCACACTAAAACGTATGTTGAACATCCTGAGAAGAAAACCATCTACGTCAGCACCGCCTTCACTGAAGAAGGCCTGCGCTTCCTCCTGCCAGATATCCAGTATTGTCGCAGGCAGTTTTCCTCGCAACAGTTCAATCGCACAACTGACAGCCATTAACCCGAAAGGTTGGGGGAACTTTTGCGCAAACTCCACCCGAATAGCGTCGATATTGACGAATAGATCTTCCCATAATGGCGAGGTTGCCGCTTTGGCAACAAATTGTGCGTCACCATCTTTCGCCAGCACACCGGCAATGAAAAGCATTACCGCCACACCTTCCCGGGTTGAAAGAAGCTGCCTTCCTTTCACCGCCGCCACGCCGATGTTATTTTTTAAAAGTTCGGCTTCTATCTTCTGAACATGGTTATTGGTTAAAGCCAGCACGGCGATATCTCCCCACGCACAGCCGTACTCATCTTTTTTCTTCTGCAAATATTCAACTATCGCGGGATAGAAAGCATCTTGCGAATAGCCGTCTTTTTCCAACTCAACAAGATTCGCTTCCGACACGCCTTCAAAAGCTTTAATTTCATCCGGCGGTTTCTGTGTTTCGTTTCTCTCTTTTCCGGTAAAGATATTTTGGACCAGTTCATTAAAGAAAGAAATAAGCAGCGGTGTACTGCGATAATTGTATTCGAGCGAGCTTTCCGTAATTACTTTGTTTTTGATGTATTTTTCGATAGCCTCTTCCAAAGCCCCGCGATCTGCGCCGCGCCACCCGTAGATCATTTGTTTCCAATCGCCCACGGCGAAAAACGACCTTTCGCCGCGCTCGCCTCGACCGGATAAAATCTCGTCAATCATGGGCAGCAATATCTCGATGTCACCTTTTGAAGTATCCTGAAATTCGTCAATCAGCAGATGCTCCGTCCGGTCAAGTCCCAGAGAAAAATAATTGCTCATCAATTTCGGGCGTTCCATTGATGCCGCACCGTCCAGAGCAAGGAGGCCTCGCCTGACGTCGTGGAAAAATATTAATCTTTTTTCATTCTTCACGGTATCAGCCGCTTCCAGATATATCTCGCAAAGAAATGCCACGGCCAGCTCTCGCAGCAGCGCCCTGTTGATTGTCAGCTTCTCGGCGGTTTCTCTGTAATTCTTAAATATTCTATTTAGCTCTGAATGTGGTTTTTCACTCCACACTATCTTTTTACCCAGGCTCTTGTAATTTTCAAGATCACAATGAGTTGCCACAGTTCTGGAAATAAAAATATCGTAATCGGCCAAAGCATTTACAACCAACTTGTTAACATTAGGTGTCACCTGCTCCGACAAAAATTTGGCCTTTTCACTAATAGATTCCAGTGTATTTCTTAAAACACCGTTCTCTTTCATAAGATCATCAAGATCGGTAAGTCTGGCCATATCAAGCAGACAGCGTTCGATCGTCTGTTCATCCGCCAGAGGCTTCCAGAGCGTGTCAATATCTGTTCTTAAAATTCTCGCCGCCACTATTATTTTACGGGCCCTGCCGTTTTGCATGACTCTGTCACGGAAAAAGACTTCTATCTCACGCGATAGTTCTATCTGCGCCTTTTCGTCTGCGAGCTTCGGCGCTAAGTCGGCCGCGGCAAAGAGCCGGTAAAAAAATGAATCGATTGTCGCGTACCCGACGCGTCCCGCCTCCATAATCAGCCGCAGGCGCTCCAAGAGAGGCAGACCTTGTTTTGACGCTATCTCTTTCATTATCCGGGAACGCATCCCGGTTGTGGCAGCGCGGGTAAAGGTCAGCGCGGCAATGAATTTCCCGCCGATAAGTATTCTTTTAAACACTTCTTCGGTGAGCCTTGTTGTTTTTCCCGAACCTGCGGACGCTTTCAGAAGAATACTTTTCATCAGCTATTCCTCCGCGAAACCTTGTAATAATCTTCCCTGCCGCATAAAGCCTGAAACTGACAGTACTCACAGGCCTGACAATCATGAACCGGCACAAGCTCACCGCCGCCGATTATCGCGTCCAGATTCTCCTTGATGGCCAGCATCAGGGCCTCCGCCTCGGCGCTTTCTTCAGGAGGAAGCGCTATTTCCCTATCTTTTGATGGTTCTTTCAAAAAATAAAAGCGCGCGCCTTCCGCATCTTTATTAAAATGCTGATAAATAATGAGCTGCGCCGCGGGATGCAAAACACCTTTTTCTTTAAAGCGCTCCAGCACCGTTGTTTTTCCCGAAAGATCGTACTTGCTTTGCTTTTTGGAATACTTGAAATCGATCACCTCAGTTCGTCCCGCGATGTTAGCCAGCCGGTCCGAAAATCCGGTTATCTTATAACTTCCGGCAAGCATTCCGGTGAATCTTTTCTCGCACGCCAGTGCATTGCCGGAAAATATTAAACGTTCGCCCGACTCTTGCTCGTCTTCGTATATCTCTTTCAATAAGATTTTCGCGTTGAGCATGTAAATATTAATCCCATCCATTTCACGCACATCGGCGTTTTCATCATTTTCCCATAATCTGTCAAAAAGATTCTCCCAATCATCGATCTTTTCTTTTGGGCCGGTTGAGAGCTGATAAAGGAATTTATGAACAAAACTCCCCATCTGCATATTTATTTTTTCATCATCGTCCATAAATGAAGGCGGTTCCATCCGCAATATATATTGATGGTAGAACAGAAACGGACAGGCCAGAATCTTGCCCAGGCTTGAAAATGAATAGGTAAAATCTTTCAGCCTGTTTCTCAAATCGTCGTCAATGGTTATCGCTGTCTTTTCTTTGCCTGGCCTTGCGGTAAGCGATTCTTTAAACGCCATCGCTTTAATTGGTTTTCCGAATTCCTGAGCCAGCAGGCTCATATAGTAGCTCGGCGTTCTTTCCCTTATCGTATCGTTCACACCTACTATCTTTATTCTGTCGCCCTGGGCCATAATCTGCCGGAAAATAAGATCCTCATATTCAAACACACTTTTGCGCATCTGCGGAACATGCACAGGATTGATAAAAGGTCCTTCAAAAGGCTGAGTCGGCATGATACCGCTATCCAGAGAAAGTATTAATCCCCGGCTGAATCTCTCACCCGAAACATGACCGAAACCGGCAACCTGCACCGGCGCCGTTCTGCTGCCGGTAACACGGAACTTTTTCATCTCGATCAGCATTTTCGCTGCATCAGCCAGATGGCGCCCCAGCCTTTCTTTCCAAAAATCAAGGAGAGTGGAAAAAGATATCGCCGCTTCCGACGCCTCGCATTCTTCACGAACGTAATTGTCCCGGTTTTTGGATAATTCCACAGCGCAGGTTATGGCAAACTTCTTAAAATCGGGCATTTGGCCTGACGCTTCAGCGTTTTTTATCTCCAGCAGAAGTCTTCGTCCTGCCGAAGTTGTCGAAAACGGCAACCAGACGGCAAGATTGACGTCATTTCCGAACAGGCGAAGAGATCTGTTCCAGAGCATTGTGGTGAGTGATTCATCAAGGAGGAATATCATCAACTGTTCGTTGCCTGACTTTTCTTTAAGGAAAGTGGAAACCTCCAGCGTGACCAGATCAACCAGGGCATGAAGCCCGGCAAGTGAGATCAACTCAATGCCGACGCCTTCTGATGGCGCAACTCCACCGCCGAAGGACAATATAAGATTTTTTGCTGAATCAAAAGGCAGCTTTTCCGGCCCGGATAAATCGGAACCGAAAAGCGGCTGATCAATAAATAGCCGTTCTTTTTTTATCTTTCTGTAGAAGCGCTCTGTCACCGGCGTTATCTCGGGAAGTCCGATAAATAATTCTTTTTCGCCGGGAGTGATTTCATCGAGCGCCGCTATTTCCAGTTGCGGCATGAAAAAATTTACTTGAGAAAGCCACTTGCGAAAAGCCTGCGCGGTTTCCAGGTATTCATCGAGCCTGTTCCATTCATCCTCGGTAAAACGCTCCGCGCCATAAATTGTATTCCTGCCAATATTGTATTCCGCAAGTTTAGTGATCAGGGGCAAAAGACTGGCGGCCCGTCTGGCGGGATATTGCTCATCCGGGAATCTTTCAGCCAGGAATTGGATAAATAAAAGAAGCTGCTCTTCACCTGGAACAGGATGGAGATTCAGTTTATTGCCTGTTTTTTTAGTAATGTATGAATCAAGACTTTCGACCCGGGGCAGGATACCACCAAGATTGCTGTGGATAAGGTGTTGCAGGGGGTCTACAGCTCTTTCGCTGGCGCAAATGATTGTCCAATCGGAAAGATCCGGATGATCAATGCGTAGAAGCTCAATTATCTTTTCCGAATATTGCGACACTTTGCCTGTTCCACCAATCGTAATTATCAGGTGGATGCGCTTTGCTTCATCCACCCTGCAACTATGGCCGTCATTACGAGTTCACGACAGTGAACGTGGCAATCTAAATATTTTTTGTTGCTTTTGAGATTGCTTCGTCCCGATAAATCGGGACTCGCAATGACACGACGAATTTTAATAGCATAATTTTCAAAATATGGTAACAAGGAGAAAATTTTTTCTTGATACCATTGAGTTATGAAATATTTCATCAATTCCACCGCCGATTATCATCAGCACGATTTAAATTCGCTGGGATGGGAACTCACTGTCTGCAATTCTCTGGATCCAGTCAATAGCCCTTGTCGCAAAGTACTTGCCTCCTCTTATTCTTTTGGTAAGCATCTTTATAATTTCCTGAAAGAAATAATTCCCTTCCATGATATCCGCTCCATTCTGGAGATAGGCGGAGGGATGGGATATTTAATGCGTGATTTTCTGACGCTGAATCCTCAAATGCGGGCAAAAATGATCGACATTTCCCCTTTCCTTCTTGATAAGCAAAAAGAAATGCTTCAATCACTTAAGGTTGATTTTGAACTGTCGGACATTCTGGCATTTCCACAAACAGCCCTTTCCGGTTTTGACTTAGCCATTATGAATGAAAATATGGGCGATCTGCCGACTCTGGTAGCCGGACAGGAAAAGAAAAATGATTTCGATCGAAATAATGTCCTCATCATAGAAAAGCTGGAGTACTTCAATAAAAAATATGATCTGTCGCTGGGATTAAATGAAAATGAACACATCAATACCGGCGCCATAGAAGTAGTGGAAAAACTATGTCTCGCCGGAATTAAATATATTTATTTAAGCGAACACAGTTGCGAAGCGGTAGTTCCCGAACACATTAAGCCTTACATGTCTTTTCAATCTCCCGGCACGCCGGAAATGATTTCACTGAAAGGCCACAAAGAATTTACTATTAAATTTTCCTACTTGCAGAAAATCGCGGAAATGCTAAATTACAAAACACGGCGGGGATCTTTCGCCGATTTTCTTCCACTAAATTTTAATGATAAGGTAAAAACAGCTCTGAGGCTTGCCACGCCTTTTAATGACGAGCAGGAAATTATCCGGCAGTTTGTTTACGATCTTTATAAATACGAATATTTAATTCTGATTAAAGGAGATATTGAATGAAAACGAACATGATAATTATTTCTCTAGCATCTTTTTTCTTTTTATTTTTTGCAGCCGATGATGCTTTGGCTTTTCGCTGCGGCGCAGGCCTTGTCACTGAAGGAGATTCAAAGTCTCAAGTACTGGCAACTTGCGGCAAACCTGCGTCCAAGGAAAAATCCTGTGAAAACAGTCAGCAATACACAACTACAAATAAATATGGCAAAATAAAAAAAGTTAAAAAATGCGGCCAGAAACTGGAAACATGGTTCTATAACTGCGGCGATAATGATTTCATTTACAAACTTATCTTTGATGATGGAAAAATAATAAATATAACCACCGAAAGTCGCGGCAGCGGTAAATCGGATTGTCAGGGAAAATAATTTTCCGGCTGTGAATACTGCTAACTTACAAAGTAAAAAGAGACAATTCGCCCTGCTCTTTCCCCTTGACATCTTTCCTTTGTAAGTCTATGCAATATTTGCGCTGTCGTTAATTATCATAACACTTCACGAAAATGAGCGCGAAGCTCGCGGAGCAACAGATGCAAGGGAAAATCAACAATCAGACACGTCTCTCCGGTTCTATATTCTGGGTCAGTCTGGGACTGAGCGCTATTTTCTGGGTTGTTGACTCTACCCTAAACCCTCGGAAGCCTCAAGAGATCTGTTGGCACGACTATTCAGGTCCTGGTGTCCGCTTTGGAGTCAAGAGATCCTTATACGGCCGGTCATCAGTCCCGATCTGCTGATCTGGCCCGTGCTATAGCCATAGAGATGGGATTAGATCAGGATAAAATCGCACATGGCAGGTATTGTTCATGACATTGGGAAAATAGCGATTCCTGCGGAGATATTGATCAATCAAACCTACCAAACTGACCAACATCGAATTCTCCCTGATTAAACAACACTCCCGAAGTGGATATGAAATATTGAAGGATGTTGAATCTCCCTGGTCTCTGGCGGAGATTGTCTATCAGCACCATGAGCGGATGGACGGCTCCGGCTACCCAAGAAATCTGAAAGGGGATAAAATTATCATGGAAGCCCGCATTTTGTCCGTGGCAGATGTAGTGGAGGCCATGGCTTCCCATCGTCCTTATCGTGCGGCTTTGGGTATTGAGGCTACCCTTGAAGAGATCAAGAAAAATAAAGGAACTCTTTACGATGACGCTGTCGCCGATGCCTGCCTGAAGTTATCAAGCTTGTCGGCGAGTACGAGGATGGTGGCTTCTTCAGAAAGGGTTTTCAGCATCCCTATGGTATGTGTCTTCCGGTTTTCCCACGTATTATCTTTGTCCGCGATACTAGACCCCACAAAAATATCAGATACTTTCTTGAATTTCCGCTTGACAAGAGACGTTCTGTTTAATATTATGAATTGTACGTCATTATTTATAATGTAACGTCGTTTTCACGGTATCTGACAACGCTAAGCATACGGAGGTCAAGCAATGCAAGAAGAGAAGCCCCCCAGGCGGGAAAGAGAGAAATTACGGCAACGTCAAGAGATGCTCGCGGTCGCCCTCAATCTCTTCTCGGAGAAAGGATATCACAACGTCTCCATGCACGAAGTTGCGGAAAGAGCCGAATTTGCCATCGGAACGCTTTACAAGTTCTTCAGGAACAAGGAGGACCTGTACAAGGCCCTCATAATGGAAATGGCAGCGGAATACCACAATGCTCTGAGCAGCGTCCTTTCACGGCAAGGTGATATTCTAACTATTCTCAACGACTACATTTCGGCCAAGATGGGAATCTTTGACGGCAACCTTGCCACTTTGCGGCTTTATTTTGCTGAAACACGGGGTGCGAGTTTCAACATCAAGGCCGGTCTCGATAAGGACATTCGCAAGCTTTATGACAAACTGGTAAGGCAACTGGCTTTAACATTGAAAAAGGGCATCCGCGAAAATGTGCTCCGCAAGAAAGACCCCTACTATATGGCCGTGGCCTTGGAAGGCATTACCAATGCTTTTCTTTTTTACGGGCTTGAAGATCCGGATCGGCATTCCTACGAGGCGAACGTCTCGTTGATCAGGGACATGTTTTTCAAAGGAGTAGTGGCCGAATGAGAAAAACGCTAATGTTGAGCACTCGCATCACCAATTCCATAATGCCCGGTGCAATCCAAGAGAATTCAAAGAGGAGATTTACAATGTATCGCGTACCGCATGTGAATTTTGCCTCTTATAAATTTACAGAAGAGCAGGCAAAAAGGAAGGCGCGTCGTTTCGCTTTTTCCGCCTATCGCCCGATTCTTATTGTCTTGATTGCATTGAATACCGCGGTTGTCCCTGCTACGACCGCATTGGCCGCGTATCTTAATTCTCGGGGTAATTGGGTTGACCATATAAGCAGATTCTGGGGCAGGCTGAATCTCGCGCTGTCGGGGGTTTCCATGTTCGTAAGCGGAAATGAATTTATAGATGAAAATCAACCATATATAGTGATGGCGAACCACGAGAGTTACTACGATGTGTTTGCCCTGATAGGGTATCTGCCCCTATCACTGAAATGGGTTATGAAGACGGAACTTAGAAGGATACCCATATTCGGGATTGCCTGTGAGAAGGTGGGACACATCTATGTTGACAGGGGGAATTCCGAAAAGGCGAGAAAGAGCCTCAAGGCGGCAGGTGAGAAGATACAGGCCGGTTTTTCTGTGGTCATCTTTCCCGAAGGCACCAGAAGCCCGGATGGCAGACTCCTACGTTTTAAAAAAGGCGGTTTCGTTATGGCATTGGAGGCAGGGGTTCCGATACTTCCCGTAACCGTGGTGGGAGGGAGAAAGATATTACCCAATAAAAGCCTGCGGATCCTGCCGGGTGATATGAAACTGATAATCCATAAGCCCATTCCCGTTGACGAATACACATATGAAACAAGGGAAAAAATTGTCGAACGGGTCAGGAAGGCTATAGAAAAGGATATGGAATAATGTGCATATGTCTTGTCATTTGTAATTTGTTGGAGAGACCTTTGCATAACCCATTTTTTGATACTTTTGTGTTGCCATACTGAAGACGCAATGGGGGAAGTCTACGCCGACAAGGGGTATTGCGGCAAACCCAATAGCGGCCTCCTCCACATGAACGGCATCACCGACGGAATTATGAGGGAGGACACGCGCTCAACCGAACTGACCGAATTCCGACGAGGCGAACGTCTTGTTGATCAGGTCATGTTTTTCAAAGGAGTTTTGGCCGAATGAGAAAAACGCTAAAGTCGAGCACTCGCTTCATGGTTCTGCTTCTGGCTGGGGGCGGATTGCTGCTGACAGGTTGTGCTTCTGTGCGCGCTCCTGCCTATCTACCGCACAGCTATTCGACAGCGACTGCCTGGTTATCGCCAGAAAGGCAAAGTGATTTTACCTCGTCTCCCAATGAGCTGCTTCGGAGATTCGAAAGGAACGGGCGTCTGTACCTGTCGCTGAATGATTGCCTGCTGATTGCGTCGCATCGCAGCCACGACATCCTTCTCACCCAAGAAGCCCTTAGTCAAACCGAGGAAAAGATAACTCAAGCCAGGGCGGCCATGCTTCCTTTTTTGGGGGCGGAGGCATCCTACGCACGACTGGACAAGGAACTGAGTTTTGCAATGGGACCGCAATCACTGACCTTTATGGACCGTGATCTTTACAAGGCGGGGATCGTAATCCAGCAGCCCATTTTCCTGGGCGGCCGGTTGGATGCGGCGTACAAGGCATCGCAGTATTCGCGGGACGCCCAGGCCCAAGGGAAAAAAGCCATCGAAGAGGAACTCACTTTCCAGGTTACGCGCGCTTACCGGACCGTGCAGGTGGCCGAGGCATTTCAGAAAGTCGCCGCAGAGGCCCACGATCTACTTGCAGTACACGAACACGATGTTACCATACTGGTGGAAAAGGGAACGAATCCGGAAATCGACCTTCTGCGCACCCGCACGGAATTGGCCAATACCCGAACGGAGCTGAATGCGGCCGATAACGCAGTTGATTTGGCTCACTCTGCCCTGAAAAACTTGCTGGTCATCCCACTTGAAGAATCGGTCAGTTTGACGGAGGCCTTGGGGCGGCCTCTGAAGCCGGAAGACGATCTTTCTCATCTCACCAAATTGGCCCTCGATCGACGTCCGGAGATTTCGGCAATCACTTTCAAAATTGCCGCTGCAGAGCAGGGGCTCAGGGCGGCGAAAGGAGAATATATGCCTTCCGTTGCCCTGGAAGGGCGATACGAATACATGAAAGGCGATACCCGGGATCTGGAAGGCGGAGACCACTGGACGGTCGGAATGGTGGCGCAGCTTCCCCTCTGGAATTGGGGGAAGACAGGGGCAAGGGTCAGAGAGGCGAGCTCCCAACTTGCACAGGCAAGAATTGAACATGATAAAACAAAAGACCGCATTCGGCTTGAGGTGCGCCAGGCCTTTCTCAACCTTGGGAAAGCGGAAAAGAATATCGAGGCGGCCGAGAGTGCGCTAAAGACGGCCAGGGAGGCCTATCGCCACGCACGGGTCAGATACCGGGCGGGAGAAGGCACAAATACCGATGTGTTGGATGTCCGGACGTCCTTGACTCGAACTGAAGCGACTCACACCCAGGCTCTTTATGACTACAACGTTGCGCTCGCTGCCATTCAGAGAGCAGTGGGTGCAAAGGTCGTGAAGGAATCTGACATCAAGGGAAAGGAACCTGCCAAATGAAGCGAAAATCAGCATATATCATGATTGCCGTTTCCGTTGTTGTAATTGCAATCATTGTGTTTCAAGTTTTCAGCAAACAAAAGCAAAAAGACATCGATGTGCAGGCGGTCGATAAAGCGCTGCCGGTCACAATCGCGGCTATTGTTCAACATGAGTTTCGCGAAGAGATCAGTGCTGTCGGCACCTTGAAAGCCCGAGAGGTAAGCCCGCTGAGTCCCAAAGTGGCAGGGACCGTAACAGAGGTTCTGGTTGATGTCGGAGATCGCGTTAAAAACGGTCAGGTCGTGATCCGATTGGACAGGACGAACCTCGATCTTGCAGTCAAACAGGTGCGGGCAGCCCTTGCGGCTGCGGAAGCAACGATTCTACAGGCTAACGCTCAGTTTGAACGGGGCGAGAAGGATTACATCAGAGCAACGGAACTGCTGAAAGAAAGGGTCATTCCGCAAAGCCGCTTTGATGCGGTGGAGGCGGCCTTTAAAACCGCCAGGGAAACAGTATCTTCTGTTACGGCACAACGTAACCAGGCAAAGGCCGCCTTGGGTTCCGCCCTGGAACATCTCAACGATACCGACATCCGCTCACCGATTACCGGCACCGTCGTGGAAAGAAATGTGGAAATAGGTCAGGCGGTTGCGCCCGGAGTCCAACTCCTTCGTATTGTGGATCAGACATCTCTGAAAGCGGATATCGATTTGCCCGAGGGAGACATCGGGCGCGTTGCCATTGAAGCCACTGCCATGATCACGGTTGATTCCTTTCCAGGAGAGGAGTTCTCCGGAAAAGTGATTGTTATCAATCCGATGGTGGATCGTCAGACGCGCACCTTTCGCGTGAGGATTCAAGTGCCCAATCAGGCGGGCAAGCTCGTGGACGGGATGTTTGCCAAGGTGAAGTTGTTCATGGGCAAACGACGGACCCTTTCCGTCCCGCGCGATGCTCTGCAGCGCCTCCCTGGAAGCGGCACGTATTACGTCTTCGTTGTGGACGGAAAAAAGGCGGTTAAGCGAACCCTTCAGGTGGGCGTCATAGAGGAACAACTCGCTGAAGTGCGTGATGGTTTGGCTCACGGCGAAAAGGTGGTCACCAGCGGAGCGGGTCGATTGCGTACCGGCGCTGAGATAATCGTGCAGGATCTTACGAACAAGAATGAAACGGATAAGTCCCAGGGGTCAACTTCTCAAGAAGATCGGCGGTGAGTATGTCAGACCTTATAGAGGCGATCCGCGCGAGCATCTCGGTCCCAGGCATTTTTACGCCGTTAAAGAAGAACGGCGGCTTTCTGGTAGATGGCGGTTTGGTCAACCCTGTGCCGGTGAGCGCTGCCAGGAATATGGGAGCGGATTACGTCATTGCCGTGGATTTGAACCACGACATATTCGACAAAAAGAGTGCAAACAACATCGGTTCGGTTTCTGGAATATCATCGGGCCCAGGAGGCCATTGACGAGGGATACCGGGAAGCTACGGCGCAGCTTATGGAAAATCTGTTGTCACGAGC
>JQDQ01000001.1 GCA_000747625.2 Smithella sp. SCADC | reverse complement strand
TTTCCCTCAAAACAGGTTGAGGTGATGTCATAAAAGAGACACTCTGAAGAAGGGGCGCAAAAACGGGCAATCACGAGGGTGCACACCATAACCGCCCACGGGATTTCTTCCCGGCCGATCTGTTCTTTATGATCGTAGTCCGGAAGTTTGCCGATCGTGGCAACGATCCTTTGCCGAGGTCCCCTGGCTGTGCGCATAGACTCAACCAATAACCAGTACCAGTATTCTTCTCCAACAACCTTTTTGCTATGGCGTCGCAAATACATGATCTTCCCCTTTTCCAAAGGGAGTATCTCGTTTCATGAAATAATGAGCAAGGGGGAATTCTGCACTACATTGAGTTTTTCAAATAGGGCCTGCGTAATGATTATACTTTCTGAAAATATGCCGCCTATTTTTATCAAATATCAACACTAACTGCGGAAGATGGGGTAACGAAAAAAAAGAAAAAACAAGCTGAAGAAAATGGAAGAAGATTTTTATAAAATGGGTTTTGGGGAAGAATATGCAGAAGAAAATCTAAGACAATAAATTGGCAGTTTCAAACCGCCGAAGAATATATAGTTTCAGATCGTCGCTGACGGTAGGCATTGAATAAATCGCAAAAATAACTGTATTGATAACCATGCGGATGTTGTTCTTTGTATTCTTCCCATAATACAGACAAAGTGGCATCCGGCTTCCTGATCTCCTGCGATAAATAAAGGTAGTCCGGTTCCGGGCGATTATTTTCCCCTTTATCGACTGGAAATAATCTTCTTTCCAGTTCGTCATCACGCAACTCTGTCGGCCAGCTTAAACCAGCCGCCATAAATCTCATGATATATTGCTGATCCGCTAAATCACTAAAACCTGCCGACTTGCTCCGGAATCACCTGCCGGCATGTTCCGGATTAGGGTGCCGACATGCACCGGAATGGGGTGCCGACTTGGAGCGGATTCTCCACAATGGGACTGGAAAGAAAACAACCGGATGAAGCGCTATCTTAGAGATGCAAAACTCAAACTCCCTTTTTTCTTTTCCAGATAAGTTCAATACAGTATGAACCTACCCTTGTTTTTTTCTGATGCTTTTGATTTTTGATCTACTTCGCGAGAAACTTGCAGGCGGGAAAATCTTTTATATAAGTTTTCCTTAACACAACTCTGATATGGAATTAGCAAGAAGAGAAACTCTCATCTGCTATTTCCATTATAGAAACATCTTCACTCTTGATGGCCTTTACCGTGCCATTGATCTCGGGAAGTACGTTCTTGATGAAATATTTCGCTGTTTTTATCTTACCATCGTAAAATGCAGCATCTTTGTTCTTCTTAATAAAGCGGGAAAGATCCGATGGATCTGAGCATGTTACTCCCTTGATACTGCATAGCTCCAACAGTGTTTCTTGTGCAATGGCTGCTTCGCAGAGCAGCAGCCAGGAACACACTATCTTGCCCATCATCATGAGAAAAGGATGAGCATTTTCTAAAAGTATATAGAATTTACCCTCTCTACTGCAAGAGGAAAAAAACATTATGACATCCGTCAGTGTATTTATGGCGGACTGAACATCTTCCGCAAGATCTTTGATCACGGCGATGACTCCGCATTTGGCCACAGTTGTATTCATCTCACCAAGGAGGCTCATGAAATATGCGCCTTCTTTCATAACCATTTTTCTCGTGGCGAGATCTAATGCCTGTAGCCCATTACTACCGTAAAGGGAGGCAACTTTTTCGTCTCGCAGGAACTGTTCAATCGGATATTCATTACAATAGCCATAACCTCCGTAACATTGCATGGCTGTTTCGGTTACCCTGAAACCTATATCTGTACAATAAGCCTTTACGATGGGTGTAAGCACTTCCACTATTCCCGACCATCTTTCTGTGGGGTCACTGATGCCAGAGGCCATGTCGTTACAGATTGCAGTGTAGTATATCAGTACTCTCATGCTTTCCACGTTGGACTTCATCCACAGGAGCATACGCCTTACATCAGTATGCTGTATAATTGGAACACGCGGCGCACTTGGATTCTTCAAGTCGAGTAGTGACGAGCCCTGGAACCTTTCTTTGGTATGCTTCAGTGCGTGAAGGTAGGCAATGGACGCGCTGGAGAGACCCTGAAGCCCCACGACAATCCTGGCCTTGTTTATCATCTGAAACAAGGCCTTCATACCCTCTCGCTCATTACCTAATAACTCGGCGTAACAGTTGTTATTGTTACCGTAGTTGATTAGGCAGGTGGCGCTTCCGTGTATCCCCATTTTTTTTTCGATTCCTGCGATCTCATAGTCATTACGTCTTCCCAATGAACCGTCTTTATTTACCAAGTACTTGGGTACGATGAAAATAGAGAGGCCTCTTGTACGGGCAGGATCGCCTTCAATCCTGGCAAGTACAATATGAATAATATTTTCAGTGAGATCCTGATCGCCGGCAGTAATAAAAATCTTCGTGCCCTGAAGTTTAAAGGTTCCATCAGGCTGCCTTACTGCCTTTACGGTGATGTTCCCCATATCGGATCCAGCGCCTTGCTCGGTAAGGCATATGCTTGCCCCACATTGTCCGGTTAACATTTTGGAAAGATATTTGTCCTTTTGCTGCTTTGAGCCGAGAGCATGAATGAGATGTACTGCACCTTCGACAAGCACAGGGTAAGAGCAGAATGCGAAATTATGCATGAACCATTCATGAGCAGCCGTCCTTATGATCATGGGAAGGCCCTGGCCTCCGCACTGTTTGGAAAGTGTCATGCAATTCCATCCAGCTTTATTAAAGAGCATGTACGGACGATGAAAACACTTTGGTACGTGGACATTACCTTTTTCCAGTCTGCATCCATCTTTGTCACCCTCCACAAGGGTGGGGAATATTTCTTCTAAGGCAAACTTCTGCGCCTTTGAGAGAATCATCTTAAGCATATCAGTGGAAAAGTCGGAGTATTTATACAATCCCAGAAGCTTATCCATCTCCAGCATCTCAAACAACACAAAGTTCTGGTCCTTTTCATCCAAAATCAAGTTACTCACCGGACCACCCCGCTAAGATCTGCATTGCTACTTCCTGCTACTGATTCTCAAATTTTCATCACAGAGGAATATTCCCGTGACGTTTTGCATACCGTGGAGGTTTTTTCTTGGTTGACAAAAATTCCAGCGACTGAATCAAAACTTTTCTCGTATCCCTGGGTTCAATGACATCATTGACATAGGGGTTATAGGCTGCTTCTCGCATGGGATTACAAGTGCGTTCCTCAAGCTCCTTGATGAACATATCACGTGTTTCATCAGGATTTGGAGAACTTCGGATGACTTCACCCATAAAAAGCTCTACTGTTGCCTTTGCTCCCATGACACCTAATTCGGTAATTGGCCAGTAAAACATCATGTCCGTACCTCGCTGGGCCGGTATCACTCCCATACCAAGGTTGCCTCCTCCATAGGCCTTCCGCAAAACAACACCTATCCTTGGCACGCTAGATTCGCAGAGCGCATAGAGCACTTTGGCACCGTGGCGGATTATGCCCAGCTGTTCCTGATCTTTTCCCGGCATATATGCAGAGGTATCGACAAGGAGTATAATAGGGATATTGAAACAGTCGCAAAAACGCATAAAACGCGCTTGTTTGTCCGAGCTGTCGACAGTAAGGCTCCCTGCCAGGAAACTCGGCTGGTTAGCCACAATCCCCACCACACGGCAATCAAGCCGCGCAAATCCCACAACCATTTCCGGGGCGAACTCCGGCTTTATCTCTAAGAATTCTCCGGCATCCACAATACACTTAATTGCTTTGCGAACGTCATAAGCTTTGGTTGCATCCGACGGCACGATATCGGTGAGTTCCTCGGTCAAACGACCAGGATCATCTCCAAGATCGATCATGGGCGGCTGTTCATCGGCATTCTGCGGCAGAAAGCTCATGAGCTCCCGGATAGCATCCAAAAGTTCTTGCTCATCCTTATACCTGTTGTCCGCAACACCGGATATTTTACAATGGATTTCCGCTCCACCCAAGTCCTGTTTGGAAAGTTTTTCTCCGGTAACGGCCTGCACCACTTTGGGACCGGTAATAAACATCTCGCTCTTTTTGTCCACCATGAAGATAAAATCTGTCAGCGCCGGTGAATATACCGCTATCCCTGCACAGCTTCCCATAATCGCTGAAATCTGAGGAATAATGCCGGATCCCTGGGTATTAACGTAAAAAACCGAACCGCCGTTTTTTTCCATAACCTCCCCTAAGACACACCTGCTCGTTGCATCAGGTACGCGCGCACCGGGGGACTCATGGAGCCCGATGAGTGGCACACCCATGTCCAAAGCCCACTCAATAGCCCGGTACATCTTGAATCCGTGCATCGGACCGATGGAGCCTCCGGATACCGTCGGATCCTGGGAATAGACACATACCGGCCGGCCATGTATTTTGCCGTACCCTGCAATAAGGCCATCACAAGGCATTCCTTCTTTGTAACCGATGATGAGATTATGTTCCACAAAGCTTCCTTCATCAAGCAGATAATCGATACGCTCCCGGGCAGTAAGTTTTCCTCTCTCACGTATTTTGTCGAGTTTATCCTGACCGCCGCCTAAGAGCGAGATTTGTTTGACTTGTCTTAGAGTGTCTATCCTTTGCTTATATTTTTCGTCCATTAACTTATACCCCTTTCCAATCTTTCAGATATTGTCATGCAATCAACACAAGCGTATCGCCTTTTTTAACCGCTGTACCCTCTTTTACAAGTATCTTTTTAACTGTACCGGTTGCAGGGCTGGAAATAAAATTGTCCATCTTCATAGCTTCCAGAACCACTACTAAATCCCCTTCTTTAACCGAATCCCCTTCTTTCACCTCGTAGCGAATGACTGTTCCTGTCATTGGAGTGACCACCGGTGTCTCTTTCGATGCACCTCCATTCGATTCTACGGGTGCAGCTTTTTCAACTTGCGACATGTCACGTTTTGAATGAATTGTTTTCAGAGCTGTTCTGACAGTTCCGCCC
Organism: Smithella sp. SCADC; assembly: GCA_000747625.2. Classification (GTDB taxonomy): domain Bacteria; phylum Desulfobacterota; class Syntrophia; order Syntrophales; family Smithellaceae; genus Smithella. Next base: position 48,614 of record JQDQ01000001.1, on the reverse strand, counting down.
TGTTTTCCAAGCTGGAGCGTATTTCTCTGTCCGATTGAAGAAGCGCCCTGAACCATCAAGGGTTGTCCTGCAATCTGTTCCACGTCTACATCAAAAGTCTTACCATTGACCAGGACACGGAACGTGCGGGATTCGGGCCCCAGTTTCCCTTTATCACCGGCCTTTTCCGTCAGAAGGCCTTCCTTGGCCTTTTTCACTAATTCATCCTGAGCTTTCACTTTTTCCAGTGTTATTGGTTTTACCTCATCAGGAATCTCTTCCTGTCCGTATTTCCACTTGAGGAAACGTTTACCGGTCATCGGATAGAGTGCATAGATCAGAACATCGTCAATGTCTTTGGCCAGCCCTTCGGTATCTTTTTTGGCCTTCTCCATTTCTGGCTCAAGTACATCAGCAGGTCGTGTCGTAATAGGCTTGTTACCCTTCGGATAATCTTTTAAAGCTTTCTTCTGTACTTCGGGATCAATGGGAATTGCCGTCTTGCCATAAAGGCCATAGCAGAGATCCTTGACCTGAGCGGTCAGCATCTTGTAACGATCATCGGGAGTATCGAAAAGCACATTATTTACCGTTTGAATTCCGACTATCTGACTCGTCGGAGTAACCAGCGGCACCTGGCCCAGTTCTTTACGAACAATGGGAAGCTGCCTGAATACTTCATCGAGTTTGTCAAGATGATCCATCTCTTTGAGCTGGTTCACCAGATTCGAGAGCATACCTCCCGGAGTTTGATGGAGCAGTACATTAATGTCGATGATGGATGTGCGCTCATCCAGAAGATGATTATATTTCGGCGATATTTTTTCCAGATATTCACTTAACTCGGCAAGTTTTTTTATGTCCAGTCCACTATCGCGGTTCGTATATTGCAAGGTGGCCACGAGAGGCTCAACTGCCGGGTGTGACGTCCGGTACGCCCAGGTGGAAAGACAAGTATCCACAATATCCACTCCCGCTTCAATGGCCTTAAGTAACGACATATCCGCCATACCAGAAGTGAAGTGACTGTGCAGATGAATAGGAACTTTAACTGCTTCTTTTAAAGACTTAATCAGTACATACGCATCATAAGGAGCGATAAGACCGGCCATATCCTTGATACAGATGGTATCGGCTCCCATTTTCTCCAGCTCTTTTGCCTTATTCACGTAATAATCCAGATTATAGACTGCGCCACCCATACGCGACTCGGTCAGCGAGTAGCAAATGGAGCCCTGAAAGTGTTTGCCTTTATTTTTGATCACTTTTACAACGGTTTCGAAATTTCTAAAATCATTAAGTGCGTCAAATACTCTGAAGATGTCCATTCCATTTTCGCAGGCCCTGTCTACAAAAGCTTCCGCTACATCGTCAGGATAGTTGCGATAACCAACCAGGTTCTGACCTCTGAGCAGCATGGAAAAAGGAGTTTTCTTGATATGTTTTTTTAATGTCCTGATACGTTCCCACGGATCTTCACCAAGAAAACGATGCATGGTGTCAAAAGTTGCTCCTCCCCATACTTCCATGGAGTAAAACCCTATACTGTCAATTTGCTCAGCAATGGGAATGAAATCTTCCGTCCTGCCACGAGTAGCGTAAAGGGACTGATGCCCATCTCTAAATGTTAGATCCTGAATTTTGACCGGATTATCAACCTTTACAACTGGATCGTCAAGAAGACCGGCCGCCAATTTACCGTGATTTATACTTTTCACTATATGTTCCCCCTTTCAACTACCGCATGCATAAATAGCTTTTTAATCAGTATGACAAAATTTTTTCAGCAAACTCGCCTTGGTCTGTGTAAATTACATTCAAATGAACGAATTTATGAACGACCTTTCATGGCGGCCACAAGACCTTTCACACTATCAACAGATTTCTTTAATTCTTCTTTTTCACTTTCGGTAAGTTCTACCTCAATGATTTCTTCTACTCCATTAGAACCAAGCTTTACCGGAACACCAACAAACATGTTCCGGATGCCGTATTCACCTTCAAGATAAGCGGAACAGGGCATAATTTTCTTTTTATCTTTAAGTATGGCCTCGGCCATCTCCCTGATCGCACTGGCCGGAGCGTAGTAGGCGCTTGTCTTAAGTAGATTTGTAATTTCCGCGCCACCGTTACGAGTTCTTTCTATTATGGCATTAAGCCTTTCGTTATTGATAAATCTTGTCACGGGAATGCCTGCCACACTGGTAAAACGGGGAAGCGGCACCATAGTATCTCCATGACCGCCAAGTACAAAAGCCTGAATATTTTCAATCGAAACGTCCAATTCCATGGCAATAAACGCTGCAAACCTGGAGGAATCCAGAACGCCGGCCATGCCTACGATCCTGTTCTTGGGAAACCCACTTACTTCATGAGCTACATGGCACATGGCATCCAGCGGATTAGTCACTATAATCAAGATTGCATCCGGCGCCAAAGGAGCAACCTTTTTAACCAATGAACCGATAATATCCTGATTGGTAAAGAGGAGGTCATCCCGGCTCATGCCCGGTTTTCTGGGAATACCGGCAGTGATTACAATAATATCCGAGCCTTTTATATCATTGAAATCATTTGTAAATCTGCAGTTAAACCTGAAGACTGGCGCAGCCTCCGCCATGTCCAACGCTTTGCCTTTGGTCATATCTTCCAGTACATCAACGAGCACTATATCCGCTATGTCCAACTCGGCAAGATACATGGCGGCAGTAGCGCCAACATTTCCTGCGCCAAGAAACGATACCTTTTTTCTCATCAAAATCTTCCTCCTCCTTGGTATTTACAACAGTAAGCGAAGATTGCACAAGCATATTTATCAAAAACTTCATGCAACCTCATATTCTTAGCAAAGATAGTGCCAACCAATAAATTGTCACTTTTTACAATGTTTCTATTTATATATAAGATTAAACCTCTTAATTATCTTTGGCATGATCGCTTCCAATGGGGAATAATTAGTCATAAGTGTCCCCTAAGAAGCCCTATCTATCTTATTAAGACTGACAGCAATAGACTCACGTAGAATTAACTAAGGGGGGTAGTCAATTACCCTTAAAGTTTGGCTCCCTTTTCTCCAGAAAGGCACCGAATCCTTCAGCAATATCATTGCTTTTCATGCACACTTCCAATACGTATGATTCATAATCGAGGGCCTGTGCCAGGTCCCACTGCTGAAAATTCTGAAGCCCGCGTTTGGCAAAGGCAATGGGTATGGGAGCATTCTTGGCGATGCGCAGAGCAAATTGTGTTACTGAATTTTCAAATTCTTCATGTGGATACACTTTGTTGACTAAACCGATGCGAAATGCTTCCGCAGAGTCAATAATCTCTGCGGAAAAAATAAGTTCGGCAGCTTTGGAATAACCTACAAGACGCGGCAGAAAATAGACACCTCCCCAGTCCGGATGGACCCCTCTCTTGGTAAAAATCTGGCTGAACCTGGCCTTCTCGCTCGCTAATCTGATATCGCAGGAAAGGGCCAGATTGCAGCCGCCTCCCGCGGCAATACCATTCACTGCGGCAATAACCGGCTTTTCCATCCTATTGATTGCAAGCACCGCTTTGCACATCGCATGCCTCTCATTGGATACCGCAGGCGCCAGGGCTTTGGTAGTGCCTGCCCCAAATTCTCCGACGTCTCCACCGGTGCAAAATGCCTTACCTGCCCCGGTAATCACCACAACCCGAACATCTTTATCAACAGCAACACCTTCCAGAACCTCGACGATTTCCTGGCGCATCTTGCCGCCAAAAGCATTCATTCTTTCGGGTCTGTTCAGAGTGATGAAAGCTATATTATCCGCCACATTAAGAATTACATTATCCCAACTCATTATCTTCCTCCTGAAGTCATTCTATTGAGTATATCCAAAATGGACTTTGTACCATTTATCATTTGGGAAAGCACATCGCTTACAGAACTTACATCATTGATAAGTCCTGCGACCTGCCCGCACGGCATTACAGATGTATGCTTGTTGCCGCCTTCGCCTACATAGAGAGCATCTGCCTTTTCCTGCTGTGCCAGAACCTGGTCAGTTTTTGCCTCGCCAGTTCCAGCAGTTTGCTCTACAATTGTATTTTTAAGTACCCGCATCGGCATAGCCTCCTTACCGAGAACAACAGTTGAAGTCAGCTCGGCAGCACAGAGGGACTCTTTAAAAAAAGTTGGCACAGGACATTCATTGGTGGCCACAAATCTGGTCCCTATCTCCACACCTTCCGCACCAAGAGCAAGTGCCGCAAGCAGGCCGTTTGCATCACCGATGCCACCCGATGCTATAACAGGGATATTCAATGCTTGGGCAAGCACGGGTATAAGACAAAAGGTCGTGATGCCCTCGCGTCCGATATGTCCCCCTGCTTCATACCCCATGGCCACGACAGCATCAACTCCCGCCGCCTCCGCTTTGCGTGCCATTCCCAGGTTGGACACTTTATGGATCACCTTCAGGCCGGCATACTTGATCTTATCTATTAACTTGGCAGGATCTCCGGCAGAGGTGTAAATTGCCTTCACTCCCATGTCAATGGATACTTCAAGGGCTTCCATGGCATTAGGCCTGTACACAGGGATGTTCACCCCTACAGGCTTATTAGTCAGGGATTGAGCCAGTTTAATTTCTTCGATGAGTTTCTCCCTGGAGAGACCCGAAGCACCTATCACACCAAACCCGCCGGCATTCGATATGCAGGCAGCCATACTGCCCAGGGTTATGAGCCTCATGGGGCCCAATATGATCGGATAGTCACATCCGAGTATATCCGTGATACGGTTTTTCCAACCATTCCCCATGTTATTATTCCTCCGAATATAATGCTTTAAGCTCTGATTTTTTCACCTTCATTGTTCCAGTGAGTGGCAACTCTTTCATGAACTTGAATTTTGTCGGGTACTTGTACTTGGCAACCTTGTCCTTCAAGAATTCGACTATCTCCTTTTCAGTGATGCTCTCATTAGGAAACGGAACAATGAACGCTTTCCCTGTTTCGCCCCATTTATTATCAGGCACTCCAATAATTGCCGCCATTGATATTTGGGGATGTGTCATCAATACTTTCTCTATCTCCGCCGGGTATACATTCTCGCCGCCACTGCGGTACATGTCTTTTGCTCTGTCTACAATATAGAAGTATCCTTCCTCATCAGTGTAACCAAGATCACCGGTATGGAGAACTCCTTTCACTATAGTATCAGCGGTTTCTTCAGGCTTGCTCCAGTATCCGCTCATCACTGTTGGCCCTTTCGCACATATCTCGCCTATTTCACCCGGCGGCAACCGTTTACCATTCACATCACTTATCCAGATATCTGTAAAAAATCCGGGTTTGCCTATGGATCCCATCTTTCTTTTGATATCCTCTTTTGGCAGCAGCATCATTGCGGAGTTTTCCGTCTGGCCAAATCCCTGCTGCATGTGGAGATTACGCTTGGCAAGCTCCTCAAAAAGATTTGGTGGAGTACGCTCTCCTCCGCCCAATACGCTACGCACGGAGCGGACATCGATTTGGTCTAGTTTGCCGGTGTCCAGGATAAGGCGCCACATGGTAGTGAGTGCAAATATGATGGTACCTTTGTACCTCTGGATGTCCTCGGCAAATTCATTCGGGTCGAATCCCTTTCGCATTACAATTATAACGCCACTACACAGAGACGGAGTCACAACGATAAACAAACCGCCGGAGTGGAACAGAGGCATCTGCGCGATCATCACGTCACCTGGCTGACTATCAGTATATATTCCCACCTGGAAGTTTTTGAAGTAGGTCTGCAGATGCGATACAATAGCACCTTTGGGATTGCCGGTAGTCCCGGATGTATAGATGATGGCAAGGGGGTCATCCGATTCCACCGGATTTTCCATATAAGGTTCCGAGACAGGCTGTCCATCAACGAGCTTGTGGTAATCATCCGCCCAGTCAGGACATGAGGGGGGCTGGAAGCCTGGAGGAAGTTTATTTCCGCTTGGCAAAAATATGAACTTGTCCTGCTCGACCTTGAGCTTACCCCTTATCAGATCAATGCTTCCCAAAAAAGTGTCATGGAAGGCAAGCAACCGGACACCACTGTCATTGAGTTGGTATTCGAGCTCCGGACCTACAAGGCGACAGTTTAGCGGCACCAGGATAGCTCCCAGTTTAGCACATGCAAAATATATCTCAATAAACTCAATACAGTTAAGCATCACTATTCCAAGCCGGTCACCCTTCTTGATGCCCTTTTTCTCCAGCATGTGTGCTGCTTTGTTGATCCCTTCGTTTAGTTGCCGGTAGGTGACAGGGACATCTTCAAAGATGATTGCTGTTTTCTCGGGTGAAATTAATGCCCTTTTATAAGGTATATATCCAATGTTCCATTCCAGCGACATGTTTCTTTCCTCCTTCTTTTGCTATTATTTTCCTTGAAAATTCGGTTTACGCTTCTCGAAGAAGGCAATCATACCCTCTTTAATGTCATCAGAATTATACGCTTCGTGGTTGAGCGCATCTGCTTCGGCTGTCTGTTCTTCCGTAAGGCGCATACGCTCCTTGAACATGCCCATTATCTTTTTTGTACCTTTGACCGTAAGCGGTGCATTGGCCGCTATTTCTTCGGCAAGCTCATAAGTAACTTTTTGCAGTTCTTCCGGTTGGACAAGACGGTCGGCCAGACCCATCTGGAGTAATTCTGCTCCTTTATATGTTCTGGCTGTAAAAAATATTTCACGGGTTCTTGCCATGCCGACCACATCGATAAATTGTCTGAGACCATCCGGATGATAGACCAGGCCCAGTTTTGCCGGTGGCATGCCCACACTGATATCGGACTGCGCAATCCTCAGGTCACAACACATGCACATGTTCAGGCCTGCGCCGAAAGCATATCCGTTCATCATGGCAATGGTGGGGCAGGGAAACTCTTCCACACTTTTCATTGCCAGTTCCAACGGATTTTGCGCCCTGATCATTTTGATCGTCTCCGGGCTCATATCAGTAGGCATTTCCGTGGGAATGGAACCAATTTCATAGCCCGATGAAAACGCCTTTCCTGTTCCGCCGGTAATGATCACAACACGCACCTCATTGGAGTTGCGCCATTCCTGAAGCTTGTTGTGGATCAGCATCAGCAATTCCGGAGAAAGGGAATTTTTTCGTTCAGGTCTGTTGAAGGTAAGGGTGCCGATGCCGGATTTTAATTCTGTTAAAAGGATTGCTTGTTTGCTCATGAATTTTCCCGTATTAATTTAATTTTAGTTAATTTTTTTATATTCCCTGTCCCAAGTCGAGAATCGGACGGGCTTCTACAATGTCAAACATCACCAAGTGCATAAGCATATCGGCGCCACCACCGATTTTGGCTCTGATTTTTTCCTTGACCTCTTTAAATTTTTCACCTTCCTCCTGAATGGTGCGAACTTTCATGTAAAGTCTGCAACCCTGGGTAGCCATACCGCCCTTGCCAGGGAGCGTAATTATACATGCTGCCTGGGGGTTCTCTTTCAGATTGCTAAACGACCGGTTGTCGCCCAGCATAACCAGCACCGAAGAATCATCCACAAGCATTAATGAACCAAACATAGCCACATTTACTTTACCGGATTTGTCCGAAGTAGCCAGCATACTGGTCTTGCCTTCTGTTTCTAAGCATTTTTTTACAGTCTCACTGATCTTCATTACTTATCTCCTTTCCTGATTGTTTAGTTTAAATCATTTGTTTTAATTATTACTGTGCCTTTAAAACTTTTAAAGGCTATATTCGCGGAAACTCATCCTATAGTTCAATCTTCGAACCTTTGGATCTTTTTTACAGGTTATTCAGGTTCATCGCAGCCTTCATCTTTTAAAAGAATGTTCCCACGGGCATGTTTGCTGCCAAGGTTTCCGGGAGCTCTCATAAAAGACCAGCGCAGCAACCTCTCGACGGCATGGGGCAACTGACGGAAACTTTGTATGAATTGAATAGTATTGCCGTATTGATCCCGCATGACTGACTTGTCTTTGCAGCCGCAGCCCAGAGTAATCAGCGTGATATGTTCCCGATGACAAAAATCAATGCCGGCCTGCACAGGCAGTCCGAAATTGGATTCGCCGTCTGTCACATGGATCAGGAGTTTGCGGCGTTTATCGCGGGGCATGCTCAGGGCGGCAGCTATGATGGCCTGACCAGAAGCAGTCTGACCATAGGGCGGTAATGACAGCAGCCTGTCTCCTTTAATCAAGTTGGAAACCATCAGGACACCATCCATCTCGAAATAGCCGTAGGCGAGGAAATGATTACGGTAGCCGACCAGAGCGCTATGAATGGCAGCGACTGTATTCTCGACCATGCGCCATTTGGTGCCGGTCATTGATCCGCTGGCATCGGCCAGAAGTGTAACGTTCCAATCCATAGCCGGCCGGCTCTCAATTGCCTTGAAACAGCGACCGGTACTGGCTGCACGGTAGAGACGCCGGGTATCAATCCGGCCCGCATTCAAACCACGGCTGGTTATCTTCTCCCGTTCGGAATATCCTAAAAACAACATTTTCAGGCGTCCGACAAGTCCCCTGTCTATTACTGGGTGAGCCGGGATGTGAAAGTCCCACCGTGAAGTCGGCACTACTTCCTGCGTTCCCGCCGCTTCCGCAATGAGCGCTGTGATGTCTGTGGAAGAAGCTGCCAACTGTATCTCAATGGCGCGCTGCAATTCCGGCTCCAGGGGTTTTGCCCCATTGAAAGAAGCTTTGCCCGGAGCTACCGCGCGCGCCTCTCCAGTGGGAAACCACGCCATGCGCTTATTGTTAAGAATTAATCCGCCCAACATGGGAGCGACTCGCTCCCAGGTAGCACGATAAAGCTTTGCCCTGTGTTCGCAGCGTTGAGTAACTCCCCCGCCGTCCCAGGCCACGTCTTTGAGATGTTCTGTCAGTTCTTTCAACACCACCAAAGGCTTTGTATAAACTTCGTCCGCTATTTTACAATTCTTGTTCCAGGTTATGGCCCACCATAATTTCATCAAGGCATCGACCGATGGACGCCCTGGAAAAGACACCCTCAAGTGCCTGGCCCTGGCCGCAGCCAGATATAATCCCAAGTTTCCGCTGATGGTATTTTCGATATAAATATCTTCAGCCGTTTCAACAAGCCTATGCAGACGCGGCAAATCGGCCATTCGCAGATCGTCCTGCTTGAGGCAACGCCACATATGCTCAGTCCACGCCACCTGATGCAGAGCCTCATGGATGACAATACCAGCCACCTGGTCAAACTGTACGGCAGGTACAGGGTAGTGACCCATTACCGTATCCGGATCTATAATAATGGTTGAATCTTTGCCACCGGCCAAACCGGCATAGGCAACTGTACCTATATTATCTCCCAAATAACCGGTGATCTTGCGCAGAGCACCCAGCAGATTGGCCAACTCCACAGACTCTACGGTTGAGGTGTTACGCCGCCAGTAGGAGGAAAGCCCCTCTTGGACAGGAGGTTTAGTGGGATTAGAATATTCTACGCCTGCCACTATTGACTCCTCAATAGGGTTGATACTCATTGCCGTCGTGTTCCTTAAGACCCAGTTCCACATGCAGAGAAAGCAGTACCGTCTCCAAAATATTTTTATTCATCTGCAGGCTGTGGATGAAGGCTTGTTTGACCGATGCTCCGCAATGCACCATTTCAGCAATCATCAGAGCATGCCGGGTAGAAATTATCATGGGTTCGTGTTTGTTGCCTCGCAGGCGGTTGGCCACATTGACAATGGTGAGGGCAGTAGCCTCATCTACACCACCTTTGAGGTGTAGTACTTTGGTCTCCACTTCTTGCGGCAGATAATCAAGCGCAGTGACATAGAAGCGGTCACTTAGCGCCGCATCAAGCATCTCTGTCCCGACAAACTCTTCTCCCTCGTTCAGGGTAGCAAAAAACACAACACCTGGGGCCACCTTGATTTCGCCCAGTTCATCAAGAAATACCCTACGGTCTTCAGCGAGAACTGAAAACAGCATGTTTAAGGCCTTCGGATGTTCGGGGCGGTTAATTTCCTCCAGGTGGATAACACATCCCGGGGTTTGAATGGCCTGAGGAAAAAGAAATTCCTGATAATAGGTTTTTCCGTCTTTAAGTCTGTGTTCGCCAAACAACTGACCAGGTTCGGAAAGTATACCAACCTGAAAGGTTGCCAGTGGTCTTCGCTGGCGAGCGGCAAACTGACGAACAAGTGTTGACTTGCCACACCCCTGTTTGCCCGCCACAAGACAATTAACCGGATGGCGCTCAGAGAGCTTGGCTATCATTTCCAAATTAACAATCACTTCGCTAGGCAGGAAAAAATGCGCCTCGGCTTCGGGTATAGCCAAACCCGGATCAAAGCGCCCGGAGTGTTTCTGTTGTGATATGACATTGCGTCCGCTCATCCATCCTCCTTATAGCAGCACACAGGGGCCGCCTCTCCTTCATGATCTCCTTATGAGCCCATGATTGTCATAGGGGCGAGGTAAGGCCCCGCCCTTACATAAACAACTCGCGCTGCCGTTCCTTTAGAAATTGTTGCAGGGACGGAATATTCCAGCGCTGATTCATTTTGTACAACCGTTCAAGTAAATTCCTGGCTTCCGCCATGACCTGCGGATCCGGACTTTTAACTATACCGGCCAATTTTTCAGCAAGCTCTTTCATCTGGACTTCTTCATCTTTCAGGCTCTCGGCACGCGAGAAAACGCATTGGGCTCCGCAGGCTGGACATCGCCGCAGATCCGACTCTCCGCAAGCCGGTCACCCCGCCTTGCATAGATAGGCAAACTCAATATAACTGGCCGTATGGCCGCAAACATGACAAGTCATATCCATAACCGCACCTCCTGGTATGGAAACTCTTAGTTAACCGATAACTTATCAAACGTTAATCTGTTGCCAAACCCTCGATGCCGGCCGACTTGCCCCAGGGAGCTTCGCCCAAACCGACCTTCTGTTTAACAGCGCCGGTCAGTTCATCCACGGCCAGCCAGGCCTGACAATTGGGACACTGCCGTAAGGTCATCGATGAATCGATCCGGGCATTATACAGGTAACGGAATTTATCGATAGGACCATCGAAATTACATTCTACGCATTTCATATCTTCTTTCTCCTTTGTATCTGTGGGTTGATGAATTTTTACTTATCCTGGAGTTGCCTCATCGAGCGACGGTACATGGGATCGCTGCATTCCGTGCCGTCATGATCGATGAATTCCATTTTTTCAAAATATGTACACTTGGAGGCATCGGTAAGGATTCTCAGCATATATCCGTTTTTTTCCTCCAAATTAAAAACTGGAGGATCGCTGGTGATATCGGAACCATCTTTGAGCAAGCTACAGGTTCCCCTTCCGTCGCTCGCATAGGTGTTTTCCAGAAAGTGCTTGCATACCCCACAGTTCTTTTCGGGAACCTGATCGGCATGGATCTCTTTTTCCAGATTCTCCGCGGTCATGCCAAATACCCCCGTAGCTTTTGAAAAACTATCTCTGCTCATTCTTGCCATGAATAGTATCTCCTTTTTCCTATTTTCTTTTCAGTTAGAGGAGGGGGCCAAGTGGCACCCCCCCTTATTTAGTTTTAATTATCCAATCCCTTGAACAGTACGCTGAATAATGTTGTCCTGCGTCTTGCGGCTGATATCCACAAAGTGCGCGCTGTATCCAGCTACCCTGACGATAACTTCCTGATATTTTTCAGGCTCTCTTTGAGCGCTTCTCAGCGTCTCGTCGGATACGCAGTTGAACTGGATGTGATCCAGTCCAAGATTGTACCAGGTGTCCATATATGATTTCCAGAAAGAGTATCCTTTTTCTCCGGCAAGCTGAGTGGGAGACAATCTCTGGTTCAACAGGAATGCCCGGCCGTCGGTGATATGGTCTATCTTGCCACATGATTTCAGAACCGCGGTTGGTCCCTTCTTATCGAGTCCCGGCCCGGGAGAAATACCGCCGTCATACAGGGCATCTCCTCTTCTGCGGCCGCTGGGCAAGGCGCCCACGACATTGGCATAGTGAATATTACCGCTGACGTTTTCCGGCAGAATCGGCCAGTTGTTCCCCATAGGATCTTTCAGTTCGTGTGAGAAAACGGCACAATCATGCAGGCACCTGAGCATGATTTTGTCGACATAGTCATCATCATTGCCCCATTTAGGCGCATTTTTAACGAAATCCAAACGCATTTCCTCATGTCCCTGCCAATCGTCGGCGAGGGCCTTCTTGAGCTCGGCCATGGTGTATTTCTTTTCCTCGAAAACCAGTTTTTTGATCGCCGCCAGGCTGTCGGCGTTTTCCACCCAGGTAAAGGCTGTTATCCAGGAATTACCCTGGCTGATCGAAGGAGTCAAAACATCCAGGCCGCTTTCGACTGAGCGCTCGGAGACGGCCGACAGGAAAGGCCGCGGGGTAAGTTCGGCGCCTAGTATTCTGGCCCGGTTCACCGCACGGGTCAGGATACTGAAGATGGTCTTCATCTGGGTGATCCAGGCCGCGTATACCTGCTCAAAACTGGTGAAGGTGGCCGCATCGGGCGTTTCAGCCCCGATCTGCATGCTGACCGCAGGGTCGAAGCCGCTGGTAAAGACGTACTCGATGATCTTGGCGCAGTTGGCCGTGGCGCTAGCCATACGCATGGGCTGGAAACCGCGCTTGGTAGTGGGACACGGTGACATGCAGGCCTGATGCACCCAGGTGCGGGCCTCCTCGATGGGGTGTCCGTGCCAATGCATGGAATTAGCGATCAGGAGCGGGTCGTTGCGCATGGATGGGTAACCCAGACCCTGGCGGATGCATTCGAAACATTCACGCAGGACTTCTTCCTTGACTTTGGGGTGCCAGCGGAAACTGAAGGTCGGGTTGGCAACCCTGACCAGACGGGCGGCCTGAAGCAGCGCGATCGTCATGTCGTTGCAGGCGTCGCTGCCGTCCTGTTTCACTCCGCCCAGAGTCCAGACCCATGTTCCTTCTATGCCCTGCAATCCTTCCCGAGCCCATTTGGGCTTGTACTGTGAGACCTCGGCAGCCCGGATCAGAAACTCACCGACCAGATCCATGGCCTCTTCTTTTGTAATGCGTTTGTCAATGTTGACGTCCTTGTCATAATACTGACCGTGATAGTAGTCCGGCCGTGCGGGCCAGGAGCCTTCGACGGCCTCTGTCCGGCTGAAGTTCTGGATGAAAAGGTCATACTGGAGCGACTCCTGGAGTGTCCGGGGCGGCTTGGCCGGTACCCGTTCGCAGCAATTGGCGATCTGCAAGAGTTCTTCCTTGCGCTTATTGTCGGTCTCGAAATTCTCCGCAATGATTCTGGCCAGGCGCGCATAGCGCTGCGCATGGCGGATACCGGCTTCGAGAGTTATCTTCATAGCCTCCCACGTGTTCATCTTGTCATACAGAGCGCCAATTTCCTTGTTGGCAGCCGGCATGTGGGCCTGGGCGTCCGCCTTATCCATATTCTCGTCGATTTCAGCAATGACGTCTTCAAATCCCCGCTTGCCGGTCATGATGTACTCATAATCCTTGCCGGAATAACCCAACCTGGCGACTGCGCTACCCCACCCGATCGTGCCGGAGAGAACCTTCATTACGTCGGTCATGTCCACACGGGGCATCATTCGATCGGCATCGGCTTTTCCGGCCCAGTAAGCGGCCACCTCATTGATTACCTTCAGACTCGCATCAAGAGGCTCAGGGAGGGCCGAAGAATCATTGAGAACTTCCAGATTAACCATCGAGGCTGTGGTTGGATTCCACCCGATTGTATTGGGCAGGCTGCCCACATAACTAACGAGCTGGGCCTTATCGGTGATAAAAATCGTCTTGTTATCCAGGTAATGAGCAAAAATCTTGGCATACTTGACGACATAAGGGTCAGGTGCATTTTCCAGCTCCCGCGCCTTTGCGGTATCCAACTGACACTCCTCCAGATCAACCTGTAATCCGGCCGGATAAAGTCCACCGATCGCCCCTTTCTTCCACATGGCCTTCCGGAGATAATCCAATCTCTTCGACCGTTTTTTCTCTGCGGCCCACCACCATTCTTGCTTTTTTTCTAGTTCTTGAATACTAATATTTTTTGCTGGCTCTGCCATAAAATTTCCTCCATTCTTGTTAACTTTCGGCTTTTCAGCTGACTCCCCTTTTAAACCGGGGAAGCATATGTTCTGTTTTATTTCTTCTCAAATGAAGAGCACGAGTTTGCATCCATATCTGCTCCTACCGGTTTCGCTTTGTAGTAAGCCTGTCTCGGATCAACCACTCTTTGAACGCAGTCTCCTTTGTTCGGATCTTCCTTTATGGGGAAGAACTTCTTACACTCCTTGCATAACGGCATTAATGTCACCTCCTTCAAATGTTAACTTTTAAAATTTTAATTGTTACTGCATCTACTTATATTACATTAAACTTCTTATATTTCTCTTTATTCTTCCAGATTCAAGTCAGAGCATTTACAACTTTAACTATTCCGGAATGTTTTTGCCGTGTCCATCTCTTCAAATCCGGATCCGCCCACAGTTGTTAAAAGACCCTGCTGGCGATAGAAATCCGCATGGATATCAAGAAATGATGGATTAATGGCTTCTGTTTCGCTGTACGACCACTTTCTGCCCAGCCAGGAATACTTATCCTGGCAATAGTTGTGGAAGGGGATCAAATCTACACGCTTTATATTCCTCGCAAGTGAGGCAAGATAAGAGGATGCTTTAGTGTGAAAATCAATGTCGTCGTTAAAGCCCGGTATAACTGGTATACGTACCCATATATCAAACTCCGTCTTACACAACAACTCCAGATTTTTCAGAATAAGTTCGTTTTTTACCCCTGTTTTTTCCAAGTGCTTTATTGAATCGAGATGTTTCAGGTCAAAGAGAAATATATCCGTATACTCGGCAATCTCCTCTAAGATACTGAAGTTGCAATATCCATTGGTATCCAGACAGGTATTTATCATGCGTCTCTTTGCTTCTTTAAGCAGTTCCAGGGCAAAAGCAGGATGCATGGTGGGTTCGCCACCGCTTAACGTCATACCTCCACCAGAAGTTCTGTAAAAGGGCAGATCCTGTTCTACCACGTCAATAACCTCGGATACACTCATGGTTTTCCCCACTAACTCAAGGGCATCATACTTACAGGCATCAATACACTTCAGGCAATTATCGCATTTCGCACGGTCTATTTTGTGATAATTTGACCCTTCAATGTTGGCAAGTTCCGGTTCTATGGGAGGATTAATCGCATCCCTGGGGCAAGCTTCCATACAGGCGCCGCATTGAACACAAAGCCTCTTCTTCCAGTAAACCTCCGGATAAGTAGGAATGGTTTCGGGATTATGACACCATTCACACTTTAATGGACACCCCTTAAGGAACACATTAGTCCTGAATCCGGGACCGTCATTCACGGAAAACTTGGCAATATCGGTGATCAGCACGCTCTCTTTCATTTAGCTATCCTTCCTGGATCTTAATGATCTATGAGAATAAAATATCTTGCCTGTTATGAATAATCATAAGAGGCTCTTTGCCATATCTTTCATGTTATGAAGTGTATCCATGCTCTCGATCTTTTTCTTCAGAGCAAGTGTTTTCTTCTTCCCCAGTACAGGCTCGCACAGATCAAGGAACTTGCTGGCTACGCGCTCTTTCTTGACCTCCAGGGGCGGAGTCTGCTGAAGGATGTCGGAAAAGGCCTGGAAGCTTTTTCCGTTATTGAGTTCCACCTCAACAATTGATTCCAGGGCCATTATCTTAGGATCATTAATTACATTGATCTTTTTCATAATCGTCCGCACTACAGGATCATTCACTTTCTCGTCAGTAAAGGCCTGCATGCCTGTCACTCCTCTCAGCAGAGCGTTGGCCACGCAGTAGGAAATGCTGAATTTTCCTTCCAAGCCGCTGGCCGGCTCGTTCTTGCCTGCAGCCTGAAGGGACAGTGTGGATGCGTGGACAGTAATACTCTTGATCGCATCCAGTTCGATGTTCTCTTTTTTTATAATGGACAATGCGGCTTCCAGAGGCGAATGTGTTGCATGGCAGGATGCATGGTATTTCTGTTGAAGATTCTGGACATCCCAGCCCAAACCCAGCATAGAAACGACATCTTCATTCACCTTGCCCTTTAGGGCCTCGAAAAATCCCTGGGGACCTTCCAGAATATCCTCAGCGCTCGTAAAGCCCTTCTCGGCGAGAAGCGCTGCCAAGAGTCCGGACTGGGAGGCGCGACCTGCATGGAACGGCTTACACATGGTCCCGAAGACGCGTTTGAGACCAGATGATTGTGTCCCGCCGATACCCAAAGCATACGTGGCTTGTTTCTCGGATAAGCCCAGTAGGCGCGCGCATGCGGCTGCAGAAGCAAGATGCCCTAAAGTTGAAGTAGCATGCCAGCCTCCCATGTAATGGTCAAGACTTGCACAAGCGCCAATGGTACTTCCAACCTGCAGGCCGATGATATAGGCGGTAAGAAAGTCTTTCCCGGACTTGCCCCTCAACTCGGAAAGCGCCAACAGCGACGGGAAAATGGTAACGGAAGGATGTCCAAAAAAGGATACCAGGGTATCATCATAATCAAGAGTATGTGAGGCCGCACCATTGATAAGAGCGGCGCTGCTCACGTCCTTTTTCATATTATAACCGATGATGGTCGCCTGTTTTTTGCCTCCCATCATCTCCACATAATCGATAAGTATTTTTACCAATGGATCATCTTTGCCCGCGAATGTAACAGCGAGCCAATCCATGAAAGCCACCTTGGCATGCTCATATGCCCATTCGGGAATATCCTGTTCTCTAGTATTAACGATGAACGAGGCGAGTTTTGCGGTAAAGCCTGCACCATTTCCACTCATTGAAAGTCTCCTTTTCGTTTTTCTTCAACGTTCTTAATGACAGTGAACCGTTTCATTAACTTGTCTGCGATACTGTAAGGATCGCTCTTGCCGGAGAGTATGAGTTCAAGCTCTTTCTCCATATTTCCATTGCCCGTGATCCGCTCCTTGATGATACTGACCATCTCCGTCTCCAGTATGCTTATGACCTCTTGACGAACATGATCTTTTTGATAGTGCGGACCTTTCTTTTTCTTCTGAATAAATTCAGAAAGTATGTCCATTAGTTCATCAATGCCTTCCTTGGTAAAGGCAGAGGTCTTAATGACCGGGGGAATTTTTGCAGCCGTCTCCGTTGAAAGATCAAGCATGGCGGAAATCTCGGATACTATAATATCAGCACCCTCCCTATCGCACTTATTCACCACAAATATATCGGCAATTTCCATAACTCCTGCCTTGATGGCCTGAACACTGTCGCCCCCTCCCGGATATGTGATGAGCACTACATAGTCTGATGCACTTACAACCTCGATTTCATCCTGACCTACGCCGACCGTCTCAATGATGACAATATCTTTGCCGGCAAAATCCATGATTCTTACAACATCACGGGCCGCCTGACATAAACCTCCCAGCATGCCACGGGTGGCCATAGACCTGATAAAAATATTCTGATAGGTACTTATATCGCGCATCCTGATACGGTCACCCAGTACTGCTCCACCGGAAAAAGGACTTGACGGATCCACCGCAATAATGCCGATGGTATACCCCATATCTCCCAACTGCTTGGCAAACTCACCCACCAAAGAACTCTTACCGGCTCCCGGAGAACCTGTAACTCCTATTACGCAGGTCCGTCCCGTTTCCGCATAGATTGCTTTCATTATATCTTTCCAGCCCGGTTTACGGTCTTCAACATGCGAAATAAGCTTGGCCAGAGCTCTTTCATTGCTTTTTCTGGCAGCTTCAATCATTAATGCGAGCTTTTCTTCCACCGTAAAAAACCTTTCCTCTTACACCTTGTAACGCATGTTGGCTGCGTTAACGAAATTATCTTCTGTCACTCTTTTCTGTACCCCCTCGCGGGGTAGAAAAGTACAGAAAGTAATTACCCGTTTACTAAAGCTTCATAGACTGTGCTTCACCGAAAACTTCGCGCAGCACATCACAAATTTCCTGAAGAGTTGCATCGTTTTCAACACACTCGCATATTATAGGCATAAGATTCTTATCTTTATCTGCAGCCTGAACTTTCAAGCTTCTAAGAGAACTTACAACAGCCGTACCATTGCGTTCTCGCTTTAAGCGGGCAAGATTTGCCTTCTGGCGTTCTTCTGCCGTCTTCATGAGTTCAATATCGTAGGTTGCTTCAACACAGCGATTGATAGACACATCAATTTCATTCTCGCCGGTGAAACAATTAACGCCTACCACCAGTTCTTCCTGACTTTCTATCTTTTTCTGGCGCTCATAAGCACTCCTGGCTACGGCCCTCGGCATATATCCATTTTCAATAGCGGCAACCGCACCGCCCATTTTTTCAATCTTCTCCAACTCGGCCAGTGCATCTTTCTCGATCTCATCCGTCAGTGATTCCATGAAGTAAGATCCGGCCCAGGGATCGCATACGTCGGCTACCTTCGCTTCATAGATCAATATTCTTGATGCATCCATCTGGAGCTGAGTTGCCTCCTGAGAGTGGCCGAGGCCAAGCGGTTCGTCAAAGGGCGGAAATGTACCGGGAATAGCCCCAGACATTCCGGCACCCATTCCACCCATAACGGCACGGGCGAGATTGTTGAGCGGCCTCTGTAACGTGGTGCTGGAACATCCTATATGCACGGAGATTGCTTGACGAATCTGCATGCTCTTAGGATTCTTGGCATGGAAACGATCTCTTAAGATATGGGCCCAAACTCTGCGGGCAGCCCTCTGGAAGGCAATTTCATTGTAGACTTCCATGCTGCCGCCGAATGCATTGAAAGTAAAGGCTGGCACAAATTCATCTACTTCAAGCCCGCCTTCAATTCCGGCCTTAACATACGCAATGCCGTTCGCCATCGAAAAAGCCAAATCCTGAACGCGGGTGGCTCCGGCTTCTCTCATATGGTAGCCGCCTATGGAATTGATGTTGAGCTCAGGCATATGTTTGCAACAAAATACACACGTATCGCGGAACAGCCTCATAGACTGCTTTGGCGGGAAAATATATGTTCCACGGGCAATGAATTCTTTAAGAATGTCGTTCTGGGGCGTCCCTGTCAACTTTTCCAGCGGAATGCCTCGCCTCTTGGCCAGACAGGCATACATTGCTATTAAAACCGCCGCCGGTGCATTGATGGTGAAGTTGGACGGCACTTTATCAATATCCAGATCGCCGGTATATGCCTCATAGATAATTTCAAAATCCCTCATGGAATCTACGGCAACCCCCACCCGGCCTACTTCTCCCTCGGCAAAGTGACTATCCGAATCATAGCCGCACTGGGTCACCAAATCAAAGGCGATGTTGGGACCACCCTTGCGTCCCATGGACTGCATCCTTAAGAGATAATCACGATAATCGGCAGGGGTTCCAAATCCGCCGTATTTTCCTACACGTCCCGCTCCCCACTCCGGCCGGAAATTGAGCTTTGCACTCTTCTCTGCATATGCTCTCCAGAATTCAAAGGGTACATTTCCTGCAGTGTAAGGAAACTGACCGGGGAATCCGACCTTTTCCAGAAAATGCGAACTATCCGAAGAAAGAGGTGTATAGAAACTCGTAGGGCTCTTATCTAAATTAAATTTTTTTACACGCGGTTTGAGGTCATCGTCTTCCCATTTCTTTAAAGCCTCTTTAATTTCTTTTTTACTATTCTTCTTCATGTCTCATCCTTAACTAGTGGTTAGGCATCCTTCCCGAGCTTTGTACGGATGAATGCCGCAATATCTTTAATTTTAGAACCTGAAGTGAAAACGCCTGCCACACCCATCTCTTCCAGAGTTTTTTTGTCTTCTTCAGGAATGATACCTCCCACAGTTACCAAAACGTCGTTTGCACCTTTGGCTTTGAGGCCTGACATAACTTTTTTAGTTAATGATAGATGAGCTCCTGAAAGGATAGAAAGGCCAATTACATCAACATCTTCTTGTACGGCTGCGGAAACGATTTGTTCCGGAGTCTGACGAAGACCCGTGTAAATGACCTCAAAACCTTCATCCCTGAGTCCATAGGCTACAACATGCGCTCCACGCTCATGACCGTCCAACCCGGGCTTACCTACGAGAACTCTGATCTTTGAATCCTGGCCCATGTGAACTCCTCCTTATTTACAAATTATTTAAAAGAGACACTTATTTCAGCAATTACATGTGATTTGTAGCTGTATGTCCCAAGTAAAGTAGTTTTCTGCAAGAAAAATGCCAAAAGTATCATACTTCCGAATAAGCCGATTTTTAACTCTATTTTTAATTCTTTTTAAAAAGCCTGAAAATGGAGTCCTTTTTATGGGACATATTTGACTAATTAGTGTCCATTGGGAACAAGTTATTTTTGTAAGAAGAAGAATTTGAGAACATAATTATGTGATGCTTTTTTTATGTTTAAGTATAAGGCAACTATATTTGCATGTCAAGAAAAACTTAGCCATTATAGCCTTATACTATGCAAGAATATGTTATCCGATATTTAGTAAAATAACTTTTTGTTGCTTATTTTTATTATTTGATTTACATTATTACCTACTAAAAAAGGCTGAAACTTCTTTGTAATACATTTCTTTAAAACAAAAGGGAGGGATATATATGGCTTCAGAGGAATTGCAATCAAAGGCTGATACGCTTGTTGAAAACGGCAAAAAAAAATATGAAGAAGGAAGAGGTGAGGATGCTCTGGAGATATTTAATCAAGCCCTCGATATCTACAGACAAAATGGAGATGCGGATGGTGAGATAACCGCCTTGGGTTATATTGCAGCTATTTATCGTTCGTTAAACAAACCGGAGAATTCTGTAGAAACATACAAATCGCTGTTGAAAATATTTGAAGGCTTACATGATGTAGCCGCCCAGGGAAAGGTTCTGAATAACATTGGGCTGATAAGCGCAAGGAATGGCAAATATGAAGAAGCGTTAGAGAGTTTCCATAAAGCATTATATCTTTTTAAGGATACTGACAATAAACTGGGAGTAGCAGATCAGCTTGGCAATATAAGCTCTGCCTACCGCGATATCAAACAATACGACAATGCCCTGAGCATCTGTCAAGACGCAATGAAAATTTATAAGGAAATAAACCACAAACCGGGAATAGGGGACCAATACAGTAACATAGCTTATCTATTAGTAATGAAAGGGGATTTAACTACCGCGCTTGATTTCTATAAAAGTGCCATACCTTTTTACGATGAAGCCGGTGAAAAAGAAAAGGCGAGGCTAACGAAGGAGAACATAGAGAACCTCGAAAAAAATGGAGTGATATAGATTGATTTTGGATTCAGAAGCATTAAACTGAAAAAATAAAAAAAGGGAGGGGGGGACTAATGGATCAGATCAAATTTGCACCGGGAATGGATGAAGCAGGTCTGCACGTAATGATTGCCGACATCATCAAGGGTAATTTAGCTGCTAAACCGCAGAGACAAAACGACTTTAATGCATTAAACGGCAGTATATATATGCAGGCCGAGGATGCTAATCTCAATATGACCATGGTATTTGATAAAGGAACACTTACCATTCATAACGGCAAGGTTGGCAATCCAAAGTTATGCATATCTACTGATTCGGGAACTCTGCTTAATCTTACCAATATAGAAGTCAAGTTCGGTTTGCCTTATTATTTCGATAAGGTGGGTTTGGAAGTAGTAAAAAAAGTTTTAAACGGTGGGTTGAAAATAAAAGGGCTGCTCATTCACCCCATAATGCTTACAAGATTTACGAAACTCATGTCTGTGAGATAGCCCTGGATTAACTTAGGTATCTATGAGCAATTAACTTATATTAGTTCATTGCCCAAAAAGACCGATTCAACGGTAAAAAAAGTGGTATGGTTTATTGATGAGAGGCTGGGGATTGCCCCCAGCCTCTCATCAATATGCATTATGTGTTTCTTTCAGGAATCGACTTGATTCAAATCTCAAATCAAGGAACAAATCATTATAAGAAAATTATCTTTTATCCATTAAACACCCTGACCTGTATCAACAATTGGCCTTGCATTTTTTCGGGCAAAAGTGTCAGAAGGAAGCATAGGGATTTTCTTTAATATTAGCCAAAGAGCGCGAATCCTTTTTCAAAACGAGAGTAAAATTTTCATCATCAGTCAAAGGCACCGAGCCGAATATCTCTCTTCGGGATGCTGAAGATGAAATGCCGGTGCGGCACCTTTTTGAGGACATCCAGGCAGAGCCACTCCCCGAATTCCACCACGCGCTTCTGATGACAGGACGGGCAGAAGTGACGGCGCTTACACGAGAACGCCAATAGATATTCGTGGCCGCAGTCCTTGCATCCCCGATCAGGTCGAGGACAAGCTTGACACGGGCAAAGCCGTGGCTCAGATCGCCGCAATCGAGATAACGGTAGATAACCTTTTCGAGATAAGGCCGCCGGAATCCGTGCTGCCGGGCGAAACGGTCGTCGTATTCCTGCACAAAGGTTTCAAAATAGTTCTCGACGCAGTGGTAATAATCCGAATCTTGCGGACGGCGGGGGTGGTATGAGGCTGCCGGCAACGCCATATCTACCTCACTGGATATGATATTAACTGCGAAGGCATGATTTATAGTAGGACGAACGTCCTATTGTCAAGAGGGAAATTCATGATGTGTCAAATCGTACTATGTTTTAGATAAAGGCATTGCGCTCATTGTGGTGATATGTTAAGCAAATCTCCACCATTCACCATCCGGAGAAATTTTAATAATGAAGTACGAACCGCTGGTTATCGAAGAGAAATGGCAAAAGAAATGGGAGTACCGCTGATTGTCGCATTTTAGAACGCATTGAAAAGGAGTTGCCGGAGAATGAATCCGTCCGTGATTTGCTCAATGATGTAAAAACACTTTTTAAAAATACTGCCAAAGGATGATATTGCGCTTGTCATGGGCGGTTTTCACTTACACAAACAGCACCGGTTTTAGCGACAACGATTTTTAAAATATGATAAAATTCTCATCGCATATCATTTCTTGAGGTACTTTCCATGATCAGATCACTGGATGATTTTTCAAGGATTGCACAGGAAAAAGGTCCCAAGAAACTGGCTGTTCTTGCCCCCGAAGATGAGGACTTTATGCTTGCCGTGAAAACGAGCTGGCAGAAAGGATATATCGAACCTGTTCTCATCGGCAATACGGAAAAGATGCAACGGGTGGCAGAAAAGGTCGAATTCGACATCGGCGGATTTGAAAAGATAATCGGCGATGAGAGGCAGGCCATTGCCGATCTCGGTCTCAACATGCTCTTTTCCGGAAAGATCGCCATCGTCAGCAAGGGACAGATACCCACCTCGTACATCTACCGCTCCATCATCAGGGAAGAAAATAAAGCCGGTTCGGGAATGACTGTAAGCGTCGTTACCTTCTGGGAAGTTCCCGGTCTCGACCACCTCATCGCCTTTACAGATACGGGCGTCAGCATCAAACCGGACATGAAGACGAAGGCGGAGATAATCAAGAATGCCCTCTTTGTCTATCGCCTGATGGGTTATCCGAAACCGCGGATCGCCGTCCTTTCCGGCCAGCGGGAGATCGGAGGTACGCTTTCCTCCTACCGGGATTTTGAATTGCTCAGACAAGCTGCTGCTACAGGGGACTTCGGGGAGTGTGAGATTGTTGATGGCACTTCTTTTACGGAATTGTTCCTTGGCGGGAGAAGCCGAGTTCCTGATTACAGAGGCGTGAATAGGGAAGATATTCCGCATATCCTTCTCGTTCCCTGCCTCGATACAGGAAACATCATCTGCAAGCTTGACTTCTTCCTCGATGTAACCCGCTGTTCTCTCGTTGCAACATCCCGTGGGCCCGTGTGCATACCGGCCCGGTCAGACACCAGTGACAACATCGTGGAGCAGCTTGCCATGTGCGTTGTAGTGGTGGACAGGATGACAGGGGAGGTGAGCTGATATGCTGAAATCGTTTAATGGTATCATAGAAGCGGCAAAGAGCGGCAGCATAAAGAGACTGGTGATTCCTGCCGCTACGATGATGGATATGCAACCCCTCGGAAAAGCCGCGGGCGCAGGACTCATAATCCCCTGCCTGGTCGGCGGCGGCAAAACTATTGAAGACATGATTGAAGAAACACCGCTGAAATCACTGCCGCATGAAATCATAGACGAGAAAGATCCGAACAAGGCATTGAATACTGCGATAAAGTATATCCGGGAGGGACGAGCCGATATACTGATGCAGGGCAGTGTTAATCACCAGACGTTGATGGATGCCGTCATGGACGCAAAAAACGGCCTCCGGAAGGGGAAGCTCATGAGCTATATTTCAGTCTTTCAACTGCCGAAGCCGGAAAAGCTCTTCCTCGTCACCGATACCTTCATAAACAACAGTCCGTCCCTTGCCGAAAAGCAGCTCATCCTTGAACATGCCCTCCGGCTCACAGGCATCCTGGGAATCGACGCGCCCAAGGTTGCCGCTCTTGCCGCAATCGAACAGATTAACCTCAATATACCGTCAACTCTGGATGCGGCGATACTCTCCAAGATGTCGGAAAGGAAACAATTCGGCAAAGCCATTGTGGAAGGACCTCTCGACATTGACTGCGCCCTGAGCGAAGCCGCGGCGGCGCGAAAAGGGCTCCGAAGCGCTGTGACGGGAAACGTGGACATATACCTTGTCCCGGAAGTCGATACGGGCCATCTTCTCGCTGAAGCTCTCGTGTTTTTCGGAAAGATGGAGACCGCCGGGGCAATCATGGGAACGACGAACCCGGTTATTATAAATTTGCCATTCGTGTCTGAAGAAAACAGATTTGTGGAAATTGCCATTGCATCTTTGATGTGTGGAAAAGGAGGGGACGGTGCATAAAGAATATCGTCTGCTCGTAATCAACGTCGGTTCCACGTCGACAAAAGTGGCCTGGTACAGAGGAAACGACTGTATGGACGCCGAAACAATCCGGTACAGCAACGAAGATCTGACCCGCTATGCGTCTTCTGTTGAAGAACAGTTGTCTCTTCGTGAAAAGGACATCCTTGAATTTCTGAAGAAAAACGGAATCGGCCTGAACGACATGGACATGATTGTGAGCCGCGGAGGCCTTGGCAGACCGGCGCCTGCGGGGGCGTATGAAATCGATGAAACCATGTGCAGTGATCTTCTGGGGGGAAAATTCGGGAAACATCCGTCAGCCCTGGGGCCGGCGATAGCTTTCGATTTCTCCAAAAAATACAAAATGCCCGCCATCGTGGTCGATCCTCCGAGTACAGATGAATTCCAGCCTCTCGCACGTTTTTCCGGACTCCCTGATATTGAGAGGAAGAGCGCCTTCCACGCGCTGAATCAGAAGGCGGCGGCCCGTCGTTGTGCGGCAGAGCTGGGGAAACGATACGAAGAGATGAATCTCGTTGTGGCCCATCTGGGAGGAGGAATCACTGTCGGGGCTCATCGGAAAGGGATGGTTGTCGATTGCACCCATGGGCTTGCCGAAGGCCCGTTTACACCGGAGAGGGCTGGCAACCTTCCCACGGCAGACCTGATTGACATGGCCTTTTCCGGCAAGTATGACAAACGGCAAATACTGCGCCGCCTTGTCGGCGAGGGCGGCCTTCTCGCGTATCTCGGTACAAATAATGTCGAGAAGATACAAGAGATGGTACGGTCGGGAGACGAGAAGGCGAAGCTGGTATATGACGCCATGGTATATCAGATTGCCAAAGCGATCGGCGGCATGAGCGTTGTCCTGAAAGGAGAGATGGATGGAATAATCCTGACCGGAGGCTTGGCAAATTCCCGTATGCTCACGGATTTAATCAAGGACTGGATCAAATTTATCGCACCTGTGTTCGTCTATCCTGGTGAGGATGAGATATCGGCTCTTGGAGAAGGCGGCCTGCGGGTCCTCCGGGGGGAAGAAGAATTAAAAAAATACTCGGAATGATACACACACACAAGAAAAGGGGACACAAGAAAACAAGAAAAGGGGACAGATTTATTTTTTATTCTTCCTCGGTCGTCCTTGCCCTCGAAATTCGATACGATGATTAATTTTTGTTTCAATTTCGTCAATGAACCGATTGCTGCCGGTTAATTGTCCTCGCTGTAGCGATTTGCGTATCAATTCCCATTCGTCTTCGGGAATAGAATCTTTCACCCAAGCCGCATAAAGCTCCTCTCTCTTAATTATACGGGATGATCTTGGCATGGAATATAAGTAACCTATGCGGATTTAAAAACAATAAATAAATCTGTCCCCTTTTTCACTTTTTCACTTTTTCACATTTCCAGTCCCACTGCTTGCAGAGTTCCACGGACAGGCGGGTGCGCCCCCACTGAGGATTGGCGAAAAGTAACTCTCTTATATGCTCAACGGAACAAAGACCTTCATCACAAACGGTCCCGTTGGAGACGTCTTTGTTGTCTATGCAAAGACGGACATGGGAAAGGGTCCCCGTGGTGTCTCTGCGTTTATTGTTGAGAAGGAATTTCCCGGTTTTTCAAGAGGAAAGCAGTTTGAGAAACTGGGATGGCGCGGGTCTCCCACAGGTGAGTTGATTTTAGAGGACTGTAAAGTGCCGGCAGAGAATCTAATGGGAAAGGAAAATGAGGGTGCCAGGATTCTGATGAGCGGTCTGAATACGGAAAGAACGGCTCTTGCCGCCCTGTCCCTGGGGATATCAAGAGGCGCCTATGAATTTTCGCTGAAATATGCAAAGGATCAAGTTCAGTTTGGGAAACCGATTGCTTCTTTTCAGTTGATTCAGTCGAAACTTGTGGACATGGCAATGGAGATAGAGCTGTCGCGCCTCATTACGTATAAGTGTGCGGCGATGGCCGACAAGGGTCTGGTTGAGGAGATGAACCTGATGGCATCCTATGCAAAGCTTTATACTGCGGGTGTCGGTATGAGAATTACTACAGAAGCGGTTCAGATTCTGGGTGGTTATGGATATCTAAAGGAGTTTCCTGTTGAAAGGATGATGCGCGATGCGAAACCGCAGCAGATAGGTGGCGGGACGGATGAAATTCAGCGTCTGATTATTGCGAGAGAACTGTTACAAGATTAGATTTAACCGGGGTATCTACTTGACTCAGCCTGTATTGGGCTAACTTACTGTAACTAAAGGTTTTTAACTTAGTTTTAAAGATCAAACAAAATTCGCAAATTATCATAAGTTATCAGATAGTTAACATTATTTAGCTTAGTCAAATGGATACCCCAGTTTAGTTTATTTGCAAAATAAATACGAAGGAGGAAAGGTTTTATGCGAAAAGTTGGAATTGTAGATGTTGCTCTAAGTCCAGGCGTTGATTCGTCCTTGAGTTTGATGGAGTTTACCTACAAACCGGTGAAAGAAGTTCTCGACAAGGTGGGTATCAAAAGGAATGAAGTGGACACTTATGTAATGGCATCATCGGATGTTTTTCATTCCGGCCTGTCATGTGCCAACTCCTTTGATATCGACGCGACCGGCGCATTCTTGAAACCGATGGCAAGAGAAGAAGGGGATGCCATAAAGGCATTTATTTACGCCAGTCTGCGTATCATGTCAGGAATATATGACACGGCAATGGTTGTGACTCTCGTCAAGGGATCCGAGAATCCGGATAATGACACATTGACAAGTTGTTTCGCTGATCCATTTTACACAAGGCCGCTTGGCATTCAGGAAACTACAGCCGCGGCCATGCAAAAGAGGCTTTATCAAAAGCGGTACGGAATTACAGATGAGCAATGTGCCAAGGTAGTGGTAAAAAATCTGGGCAATGCCTTAAGGAACCCGAATACCCATGTAAAAAAGAGAGTAACTGTTGAGGATGTCCTTAACTCGAAAAAGATTTGCGATCCTTTAAGGGCCATGGAATGTGCCCCGAAATCGGACGGTGTTTGTGCTATGCTTCTTGCATCGGAAGAAAAAGCCAGGGAGTTGACGGACAAGCCGGTTTGGCTGAGGGGTTTTGGCTCTTCTATGGATACCTTCTATCTTGGAGACAGAGATCTGCTGAATACTCAACTGAAGAATGCGGCGTCAATGGCTTACAAGATGGCCGGCATTAATAACCCGGCGAAAGAAATCGATATGGCGGAAATAAGTGAACCATACGCCTTTCAGGAGCTCTTGCGATGCGAGGAGCTGGGATTATGCAGTCAGGGACAGGGTGGCAGTTTCATTGATAGCGGCGCCACTCAGATGACAGGTTCTCTTCCCGTAAATCCATCCGGCGGCGTTTTGGCGATGAACCCCTATGTGCCGAGAGGCCTTTACCGTGTTGCCGAGTCCGCTTTGCAGATTAAGGGGCAAGCCGGAGAGCATCAGATAGACAAGAAGGTGAACACAGCGTTGGCACACGGGAGCTATGGTTTTTGCGGTCAGTGGCATGGGGTTGTAATCTTAGGTAATTAACTGACATCCTGTGAGTGTGAACGTATTTGCTGAGTTATCCGGCGTGGCATTATCCGTTGGGTATGCCGCAAGAATAGCGGAATAATATAACGGGACAACGATATTCGACTCAAAGCTTTGGGAAAGGAGAATTAGATCAAATGAATGAACGAAACGAAAAACCGAGAACTTTAAAAAGTGTTTTAAGGGTTCCCTATGAAATGGCTCAGGGCCCGGCCTGGACACACTTCTTCGAAGGTTTTAAACAAAAGAAGATATTAGGAACCAAATGTAATGAGTGCGGCAGGGTTCTCATACCGGCAAGGCCATTTTGTCCCCGGTGTTTTGAACCCATGGAAGAATGGGTGGAGGTTGCTCAGGAGGGTACTATCGTTACCTGGAGCTATGTCAATTATACCTATTTCGGAGTGACTGCAGATATGATCCCGCAAGTACCGGTTACCGTAAAATTAGATGGGACCGATTGTGGCTGGTTGGCTGGTTTGATTGGTGGGTTTGATGTAAAGAGTTTTGATCTGGTGAATGAGAAAGTTAAGGTCGGAGGAAGGATAAAGGCTGTCTGGCGAGATAAAGTGGAAGGCAACATGTATGATATTGATCACTGGGAAATCATCAAATAACAGGGATGGAGGTAATTGAATATGGGAAGAATGGGAAGAGCAGTTGCAGTTATTGGAACAGGACAGACGAAACACGGCAGGCGGGATGATGTAAGTTATCCCGACCTGATAAGAGAGGCAATACAGGCTGTATTTGAAGATGCCGGGATAACGATTCAAGATGTCGATGCTATAGTTTATGGCAGTATGCCTTCAATGATGGAAGGTGTCGCCTTCAATCATTTTTACATGGCCGATGCGTTGCGTGCGGTTGGCAAACCCCTCTTAAGGACGGAAACCTGTGGATCTACCGGGCAATCCATAGCGCAGACAGGAATTTACTGGGTTGCATCAGGAATGGCGGATCTTGTACTGGTCGTGGGTTCGGAGAAGCAGCATGAAGGTGACGCGCAGGCAACAATGATGACCATACCGGATAAAATCACATCGCCGATGGTTGGTGGAGCGCCCGCGATTTTTTCAATGCAGGCCCGGGAATGGATGGGACATTTTAACATTGATGAAGCCAAGGCAAGGGAAGCGGCGGCCATCGTATCGGTAGATTGCCATGATGGCGGGCTTAATAACCCGCTCGCTCATATCCGGATGAAGGTCACCAAAGAGGAGGTGATGAATGCAAAGATTATCACATATCCTGTCCGCCTGCTTGATGTATGCCCCTCATCGGATGGTGCCTGCGCGGTGCTCTTTGCTTCAGAGGACAAAGCCAGAAAGATCTGCAAGAATCCCGCCTGGGTCAAAGGCATGGGTTTCAGGGGCGAGGAATATTACACAGGTGACAGTAACAAAGCCGTGTGGCAAAGCACTATCGGGGCAGCTCAAGAGGCCTACAAGCAGGCGGGAATCACCGATCCCCGGAAAGAACTGGATGTCGCCGAAATATACAATCCCTTTACATACCACGAATTGATGTTCATGGAGTGTCTCGGATTATGCCCTCCCGGGGAGGCTCCAGACTATGTGATTGACGGCGTGTTTTCACCGGATGGTGAACTCCCATGCAATCCTTCGGGCGGTGTTCTTTGTACCAATTGTATCGGCGCAACCGGTCTTATCAGGTTGGCTGAGGCGGCAAGACAGGTTACCGGAAAGGCTGGTCCCATGCAGGTTGAAGGAGCAAAGTTGGCCCTCTCCCATGCCATGGGCGGGCTAGAGCAATTTAACGCGGTTACGATAATTGGTTCAGAACTGTAGAAATATGAAAAGGAGGATTAGGTTAAATGATAACAGAAGAAGTTAAATTTCCCCGTGTTTTTGATTGTGGGATACAATTTTCAGAACATAAGTTTCCACCAAAGGAATATAAAACAGGCAAGCAGGATATTATTCTTCCATTTAATTGGGCGCTGGGACAGACATGGACAAGGTTCTTCGATGGCTTAAAGGAAGAAAAGATATTCGGTACCAGATGTAATAAGTGTAATAAGCTTCTTGTCCCGGCAAGGTCTTTCTGCCCTGCCTGTTATAAGGATATGGAAGAAGAAGAGTGGGTTGAGGTCGCCCAGGTGGGCACCGTGGATACATGGTGTCTTGTCAATTACTCTTATTATAACCAGGTAAAGGAATCTCCATACATAATCGCGCAAATACAGCTGGATAACACCGACTGCAGTATTACGCACTTTATTGGCGGATTTGATTTATCCGATCCTGATACTGTAAGCAAAAAGATGGAAGCCGTGGCGAGGGTTAAGGCTGTCTGGAGTAAAAAGAAAAACGCCGATATTTATGACATTGCCTGTTTTGAGCCTGTTGAGTAAGATAATCTGCTGGTTCTTAGATTTGTTGATATGCTCCATAGATTCCTTTTATGTTTATTCAGGGAGGGGATATTAAAGTTCCCTTCCTGAGTGGACGTCCTGTTGGTATTTGGGATATTGAATTATATTCTTATCCAAGAATGACGGTTAAAGCTCTGCGAAAATCGGTGATTATTGGTAATCCAATAAATAACTTGACATAACAGCGATTAAGAGTATTGTGTATCCATCTTATAAAAGGAGGTGGAGGCACTATGAGAAAAACGAATCTTATGATTATACATCCTGAAGTAACGAGTAAAAGTTTGGCGGATTTTACCTTTGGTCGCGGGCCGATTCGTATGGGATTGAGGATTGCCGTTTTGCAGGGGGTGATGGACAAGGCTCCGATTGATCAGTTGAGTCGTAGGCATAATCTGTCTCGCCAAGGGATTTATGATCTGGTTAATCGAGTAAACGAGAAGGGCTTTCCAGGAATAGAAGAGGGAAAACGCCATGGACGTCCCAGCGGTTTGACGACGGAATTGTCTGATGAATTGAAGGAAATATTGTTGCAACCGCCGACAAGTCAAGGATATAATCAATCTCGTTGGGATGGCCCCTTGATCGGAACGTACCTCAAAGAGAAACATGGTATCGATATAAAGCACAGCCAAGTCAATAATTGGGCACATAGTATTGGTTTTTCCCTTCAGAGATGCCGTCAAAAGTAGAGCAAAGCAGACCCTGCAAAACAGGAGGAATTTGTCGAGACTTTAAAAAAAACTCCAGAATAAGCAACCTGATGAAGCGCTTCTTTTCTCGGATGAGGCGGGCATCCAGTTAGATCCGACGATCGCCGCCCAATGGGCACCCAAAGGGTGCCAACCCCAGTTGTTCTCGGACAGTACGCGAGAACGCGTTAATCTATGCGGGTTTGTTGATATAAACACGAAAGATGCCATAGTCCAAAGGATCACCAAGGGAAATGCGGAAAATTTTATACTGACCATGGATTTTATAAAGAGAACATACCATAATTACTCACAAATCACGCTTTGTGTCGATAATGCCAGATGGCATAAGGCGAAATTTGTAAAAGAGTATCTTTCTAAGCAGGAAACTATTGAGTTAATGTTTTTCCCACCCTATTCTCCCGAGCTTAATCCCACGGAATGGGAGTGGCATGAATTGCGCCGCTTGGCAACCCATGCAAGACGTTTTAACTCCGATGAAGAATGCTGGCAAACTATACAAACTCATTTTGAAACTAGAAAAGGGACAAACAAACACAGCTTATGTCAACTTATTTAATGGATTGCATATATCTAAATTCATTCGGGTGAACATCAATTCCTCCACTGTTTGGCGGTTTGTATCATGATGCTCTCCGCCCTTGTAAAGGGTATCTTTAATACCGGCCAACCACTCCGGCAAAGGTATCACAAAGAAAAACCTTTTCTTCAATCCCGCAATTTTTAGCCTGCTTTGCAATGAGAGCGCCCGTACCGCCGCGCCAGACACCGACTTCAATAATACTTCCCTTTTTTAATTTTGATATTTGCTCGATAAGTTTCCAAATTTCAAAACACCTGTATTTATCAACCAGAGTGAATCCTTTTATCGCAGCAAGCATTGATTGAAAAGACTTGTCTTTGTTCCACGGGCTGTAATTTGCAACTGGATACACCAGTTCATATTCACGGGCAATTGAAGAACTTCCAGGTTTAGGAATCCGCCTTATATCATACCCCAATTTATTGGCGAGACGTTTAATAAAAATCTTTATCGGTTTTAATGAATATATTTTCATAGAGTAAAAACCTTAGTATTAATTCCATTAAGCCTTCATAATGGCACTAATCCAAGGCCAATTGGTTAATTGACTGATGGCCGGCTTATTGACCGCCATTTCCGCGAGCCCTTGTTCAGCTTGTGTTGTTGCTGCGCCCAAGGAATCGAAAACACGATTGGCAAAGTAATCCCTTCTGAGTTTGTTCCATATTTGTTCTGCCGGATTCAGTTCAGGCGAATAAGGCGGCAGTCTGAGCAGTGCCATATTATCCGTATTCATCTTTTCGGCAGTCATGAAATCAAGATAGCCATCCCATGGACTCACGGCTGCATATTCGTAGCGGAATTCCCGTACCAAAGCCAGGTTCACCACTGGTCTGTGGGGTGCGGGTGCCCAACAGGATCGAGGATCGCTCATTCGTCCAAACCGCGCTTCATCTTGAAACATCAACCTCAAAGGTAAATGCTCTATATTTTTCACGTTGGCGGCAACCACTGCTTCGGAGAATTTTTTTTAAATTCATCCTGTAATGCCGGATCGCTTTTCGGGTGCTTTGTGTCGGGCTGGATTTTTCGCCAACCATGACGTGACAATAATCGATAGGTTGTTGACATTGGCACATCATGCCCCAAGCGTTCCACTAAAGCGGCATGGATTGGCGGTACGGTCAGAACGCCACCATCCGTTGCAATATTCTCCCATTTATTAAGGAATTCCTTTTCCTCTTTAACCGTCATTGAACAATGACGTCTTCCGCCCCATGGTTTATTGACCGTGACGTCTTGATTACGAATATCAACGCGACTCCGGAAAATGGTGCGGCGACTCACACCCGGTATTTCTGAAACAAGGTCAGCCGTCAGGCCTAGCTTCCCTATTAAAATCACTGAAAGAGCCTTACGGTATTGGTTTATCGACATACTCTCGTCACGCATCTGCTTTGCCCGTTCTATTTCTTCCTTACCGATATTTGCTTGTCTCGACATGGCTCACCTCCATGTCGATTATATATCATAGTGCCATATTGATTGCAAACATGAATAACAAAAAACACGAATAATTGGCTATTTTTAGAAACACTGCTCCTACATTCTACGAGATTGTCCATAAATCGTGTCGAAAATAGCCTCTTGCTTTTCCTCCTACGTGACAGGGATCATAAAACTCAGATAGAGATTCCGCCAAAGTCCCGCCCAGGGATTGTAACGACCGAAGGACAAATGCATCCTCCGTGCATGGAAGCTGATCCGGGATGCGATGTGTTGCCCCACGCCAAACGGTTTTCCCTTCCCGAGAGGTCTCTTTCTGACCTTTTTCCCGGGCGATCTTCAACCATGCCTGAACATCCTCCCGGCGAAGGTTCCGCTTGATCAGCCAGTCCACGCCTTCCTCAATGCAGATCCCGGCATTCTCAAGAGAGTCGTTCCCCGAGTCCAGGCGAACCAGAATCCCCTTGTTCGTGATCTTTTTTGCCT
Source organism: Smithella sp. SCADC (assembly GCA_000747625.2). Taxonomy (GTDB): domain Bacteria; phylum Desulfobacterota; class Syntrophia; order Syntrophales; family Smithellaceae; genus Smithella. The sequence goes on along the minus strand of JQDQ01000001.1, from coordinate 14,634 downwards.
ACCGGATCGATTCCCTCAAAAACGCCGGCGTGTCCTTCTGGGAATGCTGACTCCCTTCGCGAAGCTCAGGATTGATCAAGTATCCCTCAGCGCCCAGATACGAAAAGATCGGGGCGTAGCCGTCAACACCCTTTTTCGTCTTGGAATTATCGAAGGGACTGACGTCAATCTCCAGCGCCGCCAACTCGCCCTTGCGGGTGGATACCGTCCCAACGTCAGGGGCCGTCTTGCAAATCAGGCGCGCAGACTCCTCCTTGACGATCCCGTCAAAGGCCACCTTAACCACATCCAGCCTCTGCCTGAGGGTCGGACTGGAAGGACATTGCGCAACACCCAGGCTGTATCGGAAAAAGGGAACGTCCCGAAACGCCTCAATCGCCTCGTCGTCCGGCTTTCCCCTGCACAACAATCCGATCATCGCTTTCACAATATCGCGATGGGGGATCTTGGGCTCCCGGCATCCGGGCAGCGTCACAGCATCGATCCTATCCCCCAATTCCGTGCGCTCCATCAGAGCGCCGATCAAGGCCAGTCCCGAATGGCTGGTCAAATGTTCGTCGCCATCTTTGATGATAAATTCTACAGATCGCATTTTCACCTCCCAGGTGTTGTTGCTGGGGCAGGTGAATTCCATAAATAACATTCATGGATTTTTACAAAGGTATATCCGTTGACGGTGATAAATGTAAAGTCAATTGATGAGATACTGCCTATACCTTTAACGACGGAAAAGGTATAATAGAAATGGTTGATCTTCAATTTCTTACTATGTGTTAAACCAGTAGAAGAATTCTATATCAAAGGAGTTTGTTTATGGGACATTTAGTTGGAAAATTTTCAATCGGATTGTGTTCCTGCCGTCATGAAAAACATCATGTTGATGAAAAAAAATGCGATATCCCTCTGGATACGTGCACGTCATTTGGTTATGGAGCAGACTACCTTATTCGGAACAAGATGGCAAAAGAGGTTTCTAAATCAGAAATGCTGGATCATTTCGCCCGATCAAGAGAAATGGGCCTGGTTTTCTGTGCAGACAATGTTCAGAAAAATATCACCTTTATATGCCACTGTTGCGGCTGTTGCTGCAATATCCTACTGGGCATTTCCAAGTTCGGCTATCCTAATTTCGTCGTAACGTCCAATTACATCCCCAAAATCGATGAAAAATTATGCATTGGGTGCGGAAAATGTGCCAAAGCATGTAAGATCGATGCCATTCAAATGGTTGCCATCGAAAAACCTGAAACCAAAAAGAAAAAGGACGCCAAAATCAATAAGGACTTCTGTATCGGGTGCGGTGTGTGCGCGCTTAGTTGCACTACAAAAGCATTACAACTTGTCAAACGCGATAAGCGTGTCATTTTGCCGGAAACCACATTCGAAAGAATTATCCTGCAAGCCCTTGATGCTGGAACCCTGCAGAATCATATTTTTGACAATCCTCAAAGCATGACGCAAGAGTTCATGAGGGGATTTATGGGAGGATTCTTTAAAATTCCTTCCGTAAAAAAGGCCCTTTTAAGTGATGCCCTGCGTTCCACCTTTCTGGCCACGATGAAAATGGGGGTACAAGTACAGGGAAAAGGCTGGTTAACAAAACTATAATCAAACCGTTAAGCCCCGGCAGAGAGAAGGAAAGAATATGAAAACCATATTTATACTATTCGTTATATCGTACATCGTAACATGGTTTTCGGGAATTTATCTTTCAAGGTTTGCCACTGACAAAAGCAGATTTAAAAAAGTTCATTTCAGCTTAACCCTCGTCACCTGAATTCTTATAACTATCTATGCAGTTTTAGCATAGATTGATTTTTAAGTAGCCTGGCTAAAGAGGATAATCTCCGGAACAGCAATAATTATCCTTACCAAACAGGACACTCTGTCTTGAACTGTCTGCTAAATAGTAATCCACAACGTCAAGATTTTTAAAATTGTTTGTTTGCAGATGTACTAGGCGAAACTATTTTCCAGCGCGCTGATATCTACAGATCCTTTATCGTTTACATTGGTTTTGAATTGCTGAATGCCTAACGAAACTTCTTGAAGATGGGCCCCGGATGTTACTATACAACAAGTCATGTGGGAGATTCTTTCTACATCTTCGGATAGAAAATCAAAGATTCCGGTAACCATTGCTTCCACAATATTCGCAGTGACAAGACCGGTTCGATCTTCCCCGCAAATTTCAAAAGCAAAGCTATGTCTGGACATTCCATAAACGGTTTCCGCAATGAGGTAAGCGGCATTATAAATTTTATCGTAATTTATATCGTGACTATTTCCTAAGCCAAAGAGAAGCAGCATTTCGGCGCCAATGCGCTTAGGATAGGGAATTACAATCTTTTCCTTAAATTCTCCGCTGATGTTTCCCTGCTTTATTTCTCTGGAAATCATGCCATTGAGGCGCCAATCAATAAAACCACTTGTTCCACGAGGCGGTTTTTCATCAGCGAAAAGGCCCAGTACAAGGCATTCATGTTTGGGAAGGTCAGGATTTTCTGTCGAGATGGTTAGTTGCATTTTTATTATTTAATTGCAGATTAAGGGCATCCAATATGCCGTTAATAAAAGAACCGGAGTTTTCTGAACCAAAAGTCTTTCCCAGATCGACAGCTTCATTCAAAGTAACTTTCGGGGGGATATCATCACAATAGAGAAATTCAAAAACTGCCAGACGTAAAATATTTATATCTACTCTGGACATGCGCCCCAGAGACCAGTTATCCGAACAACCGGAAATAAGTTTATCCAGTTCCTCCTTATGTTCGCATATGCCTTGAACCAGAAATGCCGCAAATTCTTTAGCCGCTTTTGGAGCAACAAAGTTACCCCAGAAAAGATCTAAAGCCTCTTGCACATCAACATTCACAAAATTAAGACCGTAAAGAACCTGTAAGGCAATTTCCCTTGCCTTTCTCCGCCCATGCATTTAGTCCCTAAACCTCAAAGAGCAACATTATCAGATTGCTACATTCTCTCTTGACATTCTTGCCACAACATAATGGCAGCTTAGCATTAAATCTTCTTGAATAAATCAACTATTTCAATTGCCGTCATAGCCGCATCGGCGCCTTTGTTTCCAGCTTTAGTACCCGCACGCTCAATCGCCTGTTCAATTGTATCCGTCGTCAACACGCCGAAAATCACAGGGACTCCCGTTTCTAAACCAACACTGGCAATGCCCTTGGATACCTCGGCGCTTATATATTCGAAATGTGGAGTTGCGCCGCGAATTATGGCGCCCAGACAAATTATGGCATCAAAACGGGCGCTCTTGGCCAGTTTTTTCGCCGTCAACGGCAATTCAAAAGAACCCGGAACCTTATAAATAGAAATGTCGTTTTCTTCTGTGCCGGCTCTCATCAACGCGTCAATGGTTCCTTCAATTAATCTGCTGCAAATAAAATCGTTAAAACGGCTGGCCACGATGCCAAACTTCATTCCCTTGGCAACGATTTTTCCTTCAATTATTTTCGGCATTGTTTATTACCATCCTTTATTTGATTTCTTAACAGTCTGTGGGTTTATATTTTCAAAAGATGCCCCATCTTTTCCTGCTTTGTTTTCATATAATGTATGTTTTTCTCGTTAGGATCTATCTCTATCGGAACACGTTTGGTGATTTCAATCCCATAGCCTTCCAGTCCGACTATTTTTTTAGGATTATTGGTCAATAAACGCATCTTGCGCACTCCCAAATCAACAAGAATTTGTGCTCCGATTCCATAATCTCTTAAATCCGGTTTAAATCCAAGCTCTATATTTGCCTCAACCGTATCCTTGCCCTCTTCCTGTAGGGCGTAAGCTTTAATCTTGTTCACCAGACCAATGCCCCTGCCTTCCTGACGCATATAAACTATAACGCCTTTCCCTTCTTTTTCCACCATGCTCATCGCACGATGGAGCTGATCGGCGCAGTCGCATCTTTTAGAGCCGAAAAGATCACCCGTGAGGCATTCCGAATGGACGCGCACCAACACCTCATCATCTTCTTTAATATCGCCTTTCACCAGGGCAATATGCTGCCAATCGTCAACCTCGTTTTCGTAAACGATTATCTTAAAATCGCCGCCGAAACTGGTCGGAATCGTCGCTTCCGCCATTCGCCTGATGAGCGATTCGTTCTGCATCCGGTAATCAATGAGATCGGCGATGGTGACAATTTTTAATTTATGTTCCCGGGCAAAAACTTCCAGATCCGGCATTCTGGCCATAGTGCCGTCATCTTTCATTATTTCGCAAATCACGCCGGCAGGTGTCAAACCCGCCAGGCGGCATAAATCCACCGACCCTTCCGTCTGTCCCGTGCGCACCAGAACTCCGCCCGTCTTGGCGCGAATGGGGAAAACATGTCCGGGGCTGACTAAATCGTCAGCTTTTGCTAACGGATTGACAGCAGCCTGAATTGTTGTCGCCCTGTCCGCGGCGGAAATGCCGGTGGAAACACCGTGCCGCGCTTCAATGGAAATGGTAAATGCTGTCCCGAAACGGGCCTGATTATCCTGAACCATCTGCTTTAGATGAAGTTTTTCTGCAGTTTCTTCATTTAGGGTTAAACATATTAGGCCGCGGCCATAACGGGCCATGAAATTGATTGTCTTTGCCGTGGCAAATTGTGCCGCCATGAAAATATCGCCTTCATTTTCCCTGTCTTCATCATCAACAAGAATAATCATCTTCCCGTTTTTGATATCTTCGATTGCTTCCTTAATAGTGCTTATTGCCATTTTATTATCCTTAATTATCTAAAAAACCGTGTTGCGCCAAAAAATTTTTATCTATTCCCTGCGGGGTTTGTAATAATTTTTCAACATATTTACCTAAAATATCTGTTTCAATGTTGACCAAATCGGCTTCTTTTTTTATCACTAAAGTGGTGTTAGCCGCCGTGTGGGGAATTATATTAACATAAAACCGGCTTTTTTCAAGCTTGTTCACGGTAAGACTGATGCCGTCTATGGCCACCGAACCCTTCTCCACAATATAGCGGGACAGATTTTCATTCATCTCCACAGCCAGAATCAACGAACCGGACTTCTGCATCAGGGAAAGAATCCGGCCTGTGGCATCAACATGACCCAAAACAAAATGACCACCGACAAAACCGCCCGCGCGCAGTGATTTTTCCAGATTAACCTTATGCCCCGCCTGTAATAATTTAAGAGTTGTTCTGGAGAGTGTTTCCGCGGAAACATCTGCCTGAAAAACCTGCTGATTTTTTGATATGACGGTAAGACAGGCGCCATTGACAGCAATACTGTCGCCGATGGAAACTTCAGCAAGATTTATTCCTGTTTCAATTTCCAAAACAGCATCGGCGCCTTTCATTATCAGACGCTTTACCTTGCCCAATCCTTCCACGATACCGGTAAACATAATCTATTTTTTACCTTTGCTTAATAAATCCTTCAATTCGGACATGAATTCACCGACATCGCGAAATTGACGGTAAACCGAAGCAAACCGTACATAGGCAACGCCATCAAAATTCTTCAGCTCGTTCATTATCTTTTCCCCGATAACGGTGGAAGAAATTTCTTCTAATTGCATTTCCTGACAGGCCTGCTCCACATTTTCAACAATCTTATCTATTGACTCCATGCTGATCGGACGCTTTTCGCAGGCTTTTTTTATGCCATTCAATATTTTCTGCCGGTCGAACTGTTCGCGGCGGCCGTCCTTTTTTACGACCATCGGCAGAACGTCTTCTACATATTCATATGTGGTAAAGCGCTTTGCGCAGCCCAGACATTCCCGGCGGCGGCGGACGGCCTTGCCATCCTTGCTTATTCGCGAATCAATAACCTTATTTTCCGTATGACCGCAAAATGGACACTTCATTATTTTTCTTCTCTTCCTTTTTTCTCGAGTTTAGATTTGCTTGACGCTTATTCCCGCTTCTTTAAGCATCTGGGCGGCCAGTTTATCGTGATAGCCGTCGCGGATAACAATGTGGACAATTCCGGCATTGATAATCATTTTAGCGCAAATGACGCAAGGATGATTGGTGCAATAAAGCGTTGATCCTTTGGTAATAACTCCATGCATGGCGGCCTGAATGATCACATTTTGTTCCGCGTGCAGTCCGCGGCATAATTCATGACGCTCACCCGAAGGAACTTTAAGCTGCTCGCGCAGACAACCGATATCAAGGCAATGTTGTAACTTGGAGGGCGCGCCGTTATAGCCGGTAGCCAGAATCCGGCGATCACGCACCAATCCGGAACCCACAGAGCGCCTCAGGCAGGTACTGCGCTTGGATACCAATTCGACAATGTCCATAAAATAAGTATCCCAATCGGGCCTTTTATTTATTTTCTCCGGAGGAGGTACTGAGGATACTTTCTTTTTGGCCATAGCTGCACGCTTTCACGAATTGGGTTACAGGTTTTTAATCCTGCCTTGATAAAGAGGAAACTGATCACAAAGAGTTTTTACCTTTTCCGCGACAGCTTTTATTTTCTGTTCATTATTGATGTCTTTAATTACATCGGCCATGTAGGAAGCAATCAAACGCATCTCGTTTTCCTTCATGCCTCTGGTGGTTACGGCGGGAGTGCCGACTCTTATTCCACTGGTTACCTGCGGCCCCCTGGTATCAAAAGGAATGCCATTTTTGTTAACAGTTATCGAGGCGCGGTCGAGCGCGTCCTGCGCGTCCTTGCCGCTGACATCCTTGCCGGTTAAATCGATCAGCATCAGATGATTATCCGTTCCGCCGGAAACAAGCCTGAATCCCTGATTTTTTAATTCATCCGCCATGGCCTGTGCGTTTTTGATTATCTGGCTCTGATATTCCTTGAATTCCGGTTGAAGCGCTTCTTTGAAAGCAACAGCCTTAGCGGCAATCACATGCATCAACGGGCCGCCCTGCATGCCGGGAAAAACCCTGCTGTTGAGAGTCTTGGCGTACGCCTCCTTGCACATCACCACACCACCGCGCGGACCGCGCAAAGTTTTATGAGTTGTGGTTGTGACATATTCGCAAACAGGAACAGGAGATGGATGCAATCCCGTGCAGACAAGCCCGGCGATATGCGCTATATCAGCCATAATTACGGCGCCGACTTCATCGGCTATTTTGCGGAATTTTATAAAATCAATCGTCCGCGGATAAGCGCTGGCGCCGACAATAATCATTTTGGGTTTATGTTCCCCGGCCAGTTTTTCTACTTCATCGAAATCAATTGTCTCTGTCTCCCTGCTGACTCCGTAGGGAACAATCTTATAGAACTTGCCTGAAAAATTGGCCGGGCTGCCATGAGACAAATGCCCGCCATGAGACAGATTCATTCCCAGAATCGTATCTCCCGGCTGCGCCACGGCAAAATATACGGCCATATTAGCCTGCGTTCCCGAATGCGGTTGAACGTTGACATGATCGGCCCCGAACAGCTGTTTACAACGATCAATGGCGAGACTTTCCGCGATATCCACGTATTCACAGCCACCGTAATAACGTTTCCCCGGATAACCCTCCGCGTACTTGTTGGTCATAACGGAGCCCTGCGCTTCCAATACAGCTTCACTGACAAAATTCTCTGAAGCAATCAGTTCAATTTTTCCTGCCTGCCGATTGGTTTCCAGATCGATGGCACGGCTTACTTCCAAATCAACCTTTTCTAAAAAAGACATGAAAAGTATTCTCTCTTTCGCTTTTAATTTCTAAACATGAAATATTATCATCTCAGCCGATATATTTCTTAAATAATAAAACTCCATTTACACCGCCAAAACCAAAAGTGTTGGACATGGCTGTATTTATTGCTTTGTGTCGGGCGACTTTAGGCACGTAATCAAGATCACATCCTTCGCCGGGATTATCCAGATTTATTGTGGGCGGAATGATGCCCTCCTGTAGGGCTTTGATCGCAAAAATGGCTTCCACTCCTCCCGTAGCTCCCAGCATGTGACCGGTCATGGATTTCGTAGAACTGACCATGAGCTTTTTGGCGTGCTCTCCGAAGAGAAAGTTTATGGCTTGAGTTTCATATAAATCATTGAGCGGCGTCGAGGTACCGTGAGCATTGATATAATCGATATCTTCAGGATTTAAACCGGCATCTTTTATCGCAATCCGCATACTGCGCGCAGCACCCTCATGACCGGGCGGTGGAGCCGCCACGTGAAAAGCATCGGATGTGCACCCATAACCGGCAAGCTCCGCGTAAATAGGAGCGCCTCTATTGAGAGCAACAGATAATTCCTCCAGAATAATTATACCGCAACCCTCTCCGATGACAAAACCGTCACGGTCTTTATCAAATGGACGGCTGGCTTTCTGCGGCTCATCATTTCTCTGCGAGAGTGCCCGCATAGCGGCAAAGCCGCCTACAGCTAATTTTGTTATCGCTGCTTCGACACCACCGGTAATCATTATATCGGCATCCCCATGGGCAATGGTTTTATAAGCATCACCAATAGCCGATGTTCCAGCGGCACAGGCAGTGACGGCACAATTGATGGGACCCTTGGCTCCAAATCGAATAGAAACATGACCGGATGCTAAATTGGCAAGAATCGCGGGAACAGCAAATGGAGAAATTTTACGGGGGGTATCACTTAGAACGTTCCTGAGTTCTTCTTCTATTGTGGCAAGGCCGCCGATAGCGGAACCGATTATTACACCGGTACGCACCGAAAGTTCCGGGCTGATCGTCAATTTCGCGTCAGCCATAGCCATTTCCGAAGACGCTACAGCATAAAGAATAAAGTTGTCGTAGCGCCGGATTTCCTGTTTATTGACAAATTGCGCCGGATCGAAATTTTTTATTTCGCCGGCGATTCTGGATTTATAAGAACTACTATCAAACTTGGTGATCGGGCCGATACCGGATTTACCCGTAACTGCGCCATCCCATGATTCACCGACTGAGTTTCCCAAGGGAGTCAGCGCCCCAAGACCTGTTACAACAACACGCCTTTTCATTGTTTAAAATCCTGCACGGCAAACTAATTGATGCCTTTTTGTTTAAGAAAATCAACAACGTCTTTAATTGTAACAATTTTTTCCAGCTCTTCGTCAGCTATCTCCACACCAAAAGCTTCTTCCATCTCCATAAGTAGCTCAACAATATCTAAAGAGTCTGCTCCTAAATCATCAATAAAAGAAGTTTCTAAAACGCATTGCTCCTTTGTTACATCCAGTTGATCGATAACAAGTTTAATGACTTTTTCTTCTAATGTCATGCAAAATCCTCCTCCAGCCTATTATTCGCAAAACTCCAATTCTGAAAAAGACCGTGAACATTTTTTATCACAAAAAATATCCGGCTTACAGTCGGGAATAACCGGCGCGGCCTAAAATATTTCTTCAAATCGTAAATTCCGGCAATGAGTATCTGCCGATACCTGCAATACCGTATATTCCGCCTTGTAACACACGCGCCACATTAAAGATATTGTTATTCTTTTTTATAAGACTAGGCATTCTTTTCTGCTTTTTTGTATTCCCTGCCCTTATAAGTTTCACATGTCGGGCAAACGCGATGAGGCAGTTTCGGCTCATTGCATTGGGGACATAAAGACAATGAAGGCGACTTTAAGAAATCATTCGCTCTTCTTTGATTACGCCTGGTTTTGGAATGTCTCTTTACCGGATTTGGCATAAATTATCCTTCTTTAATAGTTAATTTTTTACTCTAAAATTTTTTAACACAGCCATACGATTATTAACAACATTCAGATGGCAATTACAAGAAGAAGTGTTCAGATTAGTACCGCAGTGCAGACATAAACCTTTACATTCTTCACTACAAAGCGCCTTCATTGGTACCTGCAAAATTATCTGCTCACAGATAATAGGCGCAAGATCAATAAAATCACCTTGATAATAACTTATTTCCAATTCTTCCGGCGTCAGCTCTAAATCTTCCCTTGTTTCAGCTTTCGCCGGAGTCAACGTATAAGCGAAATCGCTGCCAATGGGCAGGCTTGCACGCTCCAGACAACGACTGCAACAAATATCAATAAGCGCGGAAAAGAAACCTTTAATAAAAATAGTGCCCGAAGTCATTGTTATCAGACAATTTACATCAACCTTTTCCAAGACGAAATCAGGCTTTTCGCTATCCTTGAAACAACTTTGAAGCCAGGTGTCTCCTTCGGAAAACACGAATCTCTGCCCTTCTTCCGGAATGAGAAACACGTTAATTTTCAAAGAATTAGCCATCTAAAGTCTGCTGCCTTGTAAATACTTTGTCCGATTAATTAATCGGGGAAGTAAATTATAATTTTCCCGCCTTGTCAAGTATAATTTGCTAATTTTACCAATGGATTAAGAATCATGTTCCTTGACAAAAAGCCAATCTAAATCCTATAAGGCTACAAAAAGTAAGGAAAATAAAATGATGGAAAAAATCAGAACACGTTTCGCACCTTCGCCAACCGGTTATTTGCATATCGGCGGAGCGCGAACAGCTCTTTTTAACTGGCTTTATACCCGCCATCAAGGCGGTGAATTTGTTTTGAGGATTGAAGATACTGATCAGCAGCGTTCCACTGACGAATCCACAAAGGCGATTCTTGATGCTATGACCTGGTTGGGTCTAAATTGGGATGAGGGACCACATTTTCAGGCACAGCGTGTCGATATACACCGCGACATGGTGCAAAAGCTAGTCAATGATGGAAAAGCATACTACTGCACTTGTACTTCTGAAGAGTTGGAAGAAAAAAGAAAACAAGCCCTGGCGACAGGTAAAAAACCGAAATATGACGGTACCTGCCGCGATAAGAATTTAAAAAAATCTTCCGGTAGTGTTGTGCGTTTCCGCGGTGAGCAAACAGGCGTAACTATTGTGAAAGACCTCATCAAAGGCAATATAAGTTTTAATAATGATGAGCTGGACGATTTGATTATAGAACGTGGCGACGGGTATCCCACCTACAACTTTGCCGTCGTTGTCGACGACGCACTTATGAAGATTACGCATGTCATTCGTGGCGATGACCATGTCAACAATACACCTCGCCAGATTTTGATGTATCAGGCACTGGGTTTCGATGTACCAAAATTCGCTCATGTCCCGATGATTCTGGGATCGGATAAAGCACGCCTGAGCAAGCGCCACGGCGCAACTTCGGTAATGGCCTATAAAGAAATGGGTTATCTGCCGGAGGCGCTGGTCAATTACCTGGTACGCCTGGGCTGGGCTCACGGAGATCAGGAAATATTTTCGCAAAGAGAGTTGATCGCATTCTTCGATCTGGACGCCGTCGGCAAATCACCTGCTGTTTTCAATCCTGAAAAACTTCTCTGGCTCAACGCTCACTATATAAAGGAATCTTCCACTGAACGTTTAAGGGAAGAGATGAAACTCCTTTGGCCTGCCGGAATCAACACGGACGATGCCGTCTTCACTCAAAAAGTAATTGCCGATTTACAGTCACGGGTCAAAACGCTGGTGGAACTGGCCAACATGGCCGATTTCTATTTCGCCAATGAGATTAAATATGAAGAACAGGCGGCTCGGAAATTTCTGACTGCCGATGTTTTGCCTCATCTGAAAGCTATGAGCAATGCGCTTCCATCAGTGCAGAACTTCAGCAAAGAAGGTCTCGAAGAATTTTTAAAGAACTTCACATCAGAGAGGAATATAAAGTTCAAGATAATCGCGCAGCCACTGCGTGTGGCGCTGACCGGAAAAACAGTAAGCCCCGGCATTGATGAAGTAATGGTTACATTAGGAAAAGAACGCGTGATTAAAAAAATTCAGAACGCGATAAACTATATTGAAGCACACAATTAAATTTTTCTGTTTTTCAGATTCACTGCGAATTCAAGGCAGATCCAATTTTACCTTGACTTTTATTATCTGATTAACTAGATATTCACCCTCAACCTAGCTGGGAAATCGTCTTACGGAAAGAATCAGAACTCTGAAAACTTTTGCCCAAATTCACATCCCAGCCCAAAATGGTCCCATCGTCTAGTGGTTAGGACGCTGGCCTCTCACGCCGGAAACCGGGGTTCAACTCCCCGTGGGACTACCAAAATAAAATCAAATACTTATAAAGTATTTTCAATCATCTGACCATTCAGAAAATAATTTTCCCCTACACTATCCCCTACAAATTAAGGGCTTTTAGTCTTTTTTATACGTTACGAAACTCTTTCGATCTGCAATTCTTACTAGCAGGTTCAGAAATAATTGCCCTTGACAAAGGTTAACACCTAGGTTAACATACAATCATGCAGAGAACGGTACTTTTTTACAAAACAATTGACGGAAAGTGTCCAGTGCAAGAATTTCTTGATTCCTTGTCAGGAAAGGTGGCGCAAAAAGTATTATGGACACTCAGTCTGTTGGAAGATTTAGAAATCGTACCGGCCATATATTTTAAAAAACTTACAGGGACAGAGGGAATTTGGGAATGCCGGGTTCAATATGGTTCTAATATATACCGGATATTCTGTTTCTTTGCCAGTCATTCGGTGGTTGTATTGACGCATGGTCTAGTGAAGAAAAGCCAAAAAACACCACAACGTGAAATAGACAAGGCAGAATCATACAGGAAAGATTTTTTAAGCAGGAGGAAAATAAAATGAGTGATCTAAAGAAATATATATCAGAGAGAAAAAAGAAAGATAAGAAATTCTCTGCGAACTTTGATGAAGGTTACGAACAATTCAAGATAGGAGTAATGCTGCGTCAGGCAAGAGAATCTGTGGGATTAACACAGGATGAGCTTGCACATCGTCTTAAAACAAAGAAAACTGCAATTTCGAGAATTGAAAATCATGCAGAGGATATTAAGCTGTCAACATTAGAACGAGTTGCCAAAGCTCTGGGAAAACAATTGCAAGTTAACATTGCATAACAATCTCCAAAGTGGCGCGGCCTTCATTTTTTAATGGATGCCGGTTCAATTTTGTTTTTGAGTTTTAGTGGTACGCGAAAACTGATATTGTCAATCTCGTTTAAACACCATATACACAATGTCGTTGACTTAAGGGTTTAATATGCACAATTCTCTTGCAATATCGTCAATATATGATACTATTTCTCTGCTTCTGACGGAAGCAAATCCTATTTCAAAAGGAGGCAAAAAATGCCAGATTATCCTCAAAAAAGCGGCCATGTTGGCACGGAACCTGCTTTTGAAAATTTGTGCCAATCTCATCGAATTCCTTAATAAAATCATCTTTTCAGAAGATTTTCTCTCACGCCACCGTCAATCAGAAAAAGATTTCATTAGGGATCGGCTGTTGCCTTTCCACAACATGATCTTCTTCCTCATGAATATGATCAAGGGCTCCCTCCAGGATGAACTGGATTATTTTTTCAAGGCCATTCATGCAGAAGAGATCTCCACTCGAACGGTCACAAAGAGCGCTTTTTCCAAAGCCAGGAAGAAACTCCATCATCAGGCGTTCATTGAATGGAGCATGTGAAAGCCAACGATCTCATCCTTCTGGACAGAGGGTATCCCGCCTTTTGGCTCTTCGCGCTGATCCTCTCCAGGCAGGCCCATTTTTGCGCCAGAGTTAAAAGCCATTGGAAGCAGATCAGGAAATTCTCCAATTCGGGCAAGAGGGAAGGCATCATCAGCTTGCCTATGAGCCTCGCATCCATCGAGCAATGCAAAGCTTTAAACCTCCCCATTTCTCCTATACAAGTGCGCGCCATTCGAATCGAACTGGCCAGTGGGGAAACCGAAATCCTGTTGACCTCTCTCATGGACAAGGATCTTTATCCTCATGAGATTTTCAAAGAACTTTACCACCTCAGATGGACGGTGGAGGAAAATTACAAAACCGCTAAATGCCGGATCGAAATCGAAAACTTCTCAGGAAAATCCGTTGAATCCGTATACCAGGATTTCCACGCCAAAGTTTTTGCCATGAACCTCACCGCCGCCATGACTCATCCGGCCCAAGATGTCATTTCCGGACAATGCGAACAAAAAAAGCACCTATACCGGATTAACGTCACCCAGGCTCTTTCCAAAATGAAGGACTCTCTTGTGCTTCTGTTCATACGATCCAATATCATGGAACTCCTAAGCAAATTGCACTGCCTGTTCATCGCGACCATCGAACCCATCAGACCGGGCAGAAAATATCCAAGGAAACACAGTGTCCAGAAAAGGGGCTTCTTCCCCTGTTATAAATCGATTCGTTAAGTCAATGACATTGAATAATTATTAATGATGACCCTGTAAAAAGTCAAAAGTCATTTAACACATTAAAATAATTCAATAAACAGCAATTTTTTTCTTGACAGATTATTTGAAATATGGCATATATCTCCTGTAAATACAAATATTTAGACGGAGATCACATGATTTACGCCAAAGACCACAAACAAGGCTACTTATTAGGCACCTGGGACTATCTGGGGCCCAAACGCCGACAACTCATGGAACAGTCATGGGCTGGTTTATTCCGGGAAGAAATTCTCAATAACCTTCCCGTTTGGGAATTAGCCAAGCACTATGACCGTTCCAACGGCCGCCCGGCCAAAGAACTTTACACCGCCCCCGGCATTCAGATTCTGCGCAGCACAAATTCGCCCTATAGTGAGTCGTATTACAATTCACTGGCCGTCGTTTTACAACGTCGTGACTGGGAAAACCCTGGCGTTACCCAACTTAATCGCCTTGCAGCACATCCCCCTTTCGCCA